>CAZDYB010001004.1:0-1500 GCA_964509045.1 uncultured Akkermansia sp. | reverse complement strand
CACGCCCCGTTGAACCCGACGGCGCCCCCGTCCCGGTCGTCGCCCAACCCGGTGGTTCCTGGGAATATTTCACCCTGGATGTCCCCAACGCCGCCACTTCCCCGGGTCTTCTCGGCCTCGAAATCCAGTTGGAAGGTGCCAACCTTCAGGGACTCCGCACCCAGATCCGGCGCGATGTCATCCCCTTCGACGTCGGCAATTCGGTCGGCGGTTCCGTTGAAGCCACCACCTGGCCTTCCGGCAATTTCCTCGGCGGCGGACTCGACTGGACCTTCCGGACCCGACCTCAGGGAGCTTCCGACTACCTGATGCTGGTCATGGGGCGTCCCCTCGAACCCGGTCGATACTACGTGGGTGTCCGAAACGATTCGGGTTCCCCCCGTTCCTACTCCCTCCGGATCCGCGAGATCGGCCCCGGCCGGTCGCATCAGGTCCATCCGATGCCCTTCACCGGCCCTGGCAGCTCCACCAACGTCACGCTCCCCAACCCGCGGGATTTCCGCGTCCATCAGGTCACCGTTCCCGAGGGCACGCCGATGTTGCGCCTCAAGCTCGCCGTGTCCGAAGGCGAAGCCCGTCTCTTCCTCCGTCGCTTTGTTCTACCGGGCATCCCCGGTATCTTTTATACCGGATCCAATCCCGAAGACGCGAACGGATCCTCCATGGTTGCGCGGGCCGGCAGTGAAGAGGTCACCCTCCTACCTGCTCCCGGTACCACCACCATTGCCTCTGGCATCTATCACCTGCTCGTCGTCGCCGAAGGAACCCTCACCAACTATGATTCCGGCACCGTCGGCATCGGTCCAACCACCTATACGCTCTCCGTCGAACCCACCCTCGCAGCCCAAGATCTCGGCACCCTGGCTCCGGGCGGAGAACGCGTCGTCGAAACCACCTTCACCCCGCCCCAACGCCTCTTCTACAACATCGATGTCCAACCGGGCGTCCGCGCCATGGAAGTCCGGCTGCAACGGGTCAGCGGGCCTGCCGTGATGTTCCAATGGTCTTCCCACACCAACCTGACCGAACAGGGCTTCAGCCAATACGGCTGGATCAATGGCAACAACAACTACCTGCGCGTCAATGAAGTACTCCATGTCATCCCGCCCCAGGCCGGTCGATACGGCTTCAGCATCGAATCCCGAGAAGGAGCCTCATCCCCACACGTCGCCCGCATCACCCTTCGCGCCCTCGAATCCCTCCCGCTCGCCGTCGATGGCTCGGTCACCGTCGCGGACCATCCTCCGCTCTCCTGGCGGTTCTTCCAGGCCGAGATTCCACAGGAACATGGCGGCGCACCGCCCGCCGCCTGGGATCTCAGGATCGACAACGCCACCGACAACAGCCCTCTCCTCGTTGTTTCGCGTGGATCGTTCCCGCGGGGCTATGGATCAGACATGGGCGAAGTCAGCGCGCGGACTTTCTGGCCGATGGATGCCCGGGTGATCGGTGACAACTACCTGCATCTACGAGCCCAGGGGACTGCCGTCGACACCAAGG
>CAZDYB010001003.1:0-1500 GCA_964509045.1 uncultured Akkermansia sp. | reverse complement strand
AGGAACTCCTGTCGTGATCAGCCGCAGATGAAGGTTGAGGTCGCAGATTGCGCAGATTCTTTGGGATGCCGGAAAACACGATGCCCGCTCCACTTCCTTTTCGTCTGCGTAATCTGCGCAATCTGCGCCCAACCCAGCTCCGCCCCCCTACCCCGGGTATAAGTCCAGGTGGAGATCCAAACCCGGAGGGGTTGATTTGAGAACCGGGAGGCACGAAGCCCACTCCACTTCCTCTTCGTCCGCGTAATCTGCGCAATCTGCGGCCAACCCAGCTCCGGTCCTTCGTGGCTTCGTGCCTTCTTGTGAAGCTCTCCTCCGACCCGCAACGGACCGGTTCAGGGTGCCATGCTTCGGACGGATTCGACCCGTTGGGTGGTGTAATCGTTGGGAGGCAGGGAAGCGAAGCGGCCGGCCAACACCTGGAGTTTCGGGAGATAGAACGCGCGTTCTTCCGGACTGAACACGGGATAGGCGTCGTGCAGCAGACAGAAGGCGTGCAGCCGCGCACCCCAACCCCCGGCCACGTTGCCCGAGTCATCGCACAACTCACCCTCCTGGAGCAGCAACTCCGCCAACAACACCGCACGCACCGGCCCCAGACCACCGGCCGCCGACAGATGCGCCGCCACCGCATCCGGAGTCATGGCCTTCACCGTGACCAGGGGCAGGCCCACCGTCTGGACACACAGATCCTCCACTTCCTTCCGGGCTGCCGGCGCATCGCCGGCCAACCGCCGCGCCAATACCGATGCCAACAGGTTGGCCACCTGCTCGATGAGTCGGAGTACGTAGTCGCGCGCCATGTCAGCCCGGGCATTGCCGCATGAACCCGCCCCTTTTCACAGTCATTCCCCCGGAGACCCCGACACGACCGAATCCGGGCGCAGCGCATCGAACCTTTTGTGGCAGGTGCAACAAAAGGTTGGAAAATCGCCACCCTTCCCACTGCGCCCCGGTCATGGCCCGTGCGGAATCACCAACTCCCTGCTCCCCGACGACACCGGCGTGCGGGTGCGACGTCCCCCCGGCCACACCACTTCCACCGCCACCACACCCGTCGGCATGGCGAGCACCGGCCGGGGTGCATCCTGCGAAAGATAGCCGGACCCGGCATGAACCTCCCGGGCCGCGCCTCGGCCCGACTCGAACTCCAATCGCAGCACCGCGCCGATCCCCTCCGGATTCCCGGGCGGGCCCACCAGTCGCACCGTCAACCCGGGTCGCCCGCGTCGGTTGAGGAACAGACGCGTCATCCCGGCATTGCAGCCGATCACCACGTCCGGGCGGCCATCACCGTCGAAATCCGCCACCGCCACCCCACGTTGGTCCTCAGGTATGGCGATCCCACTTTCCGACGCCGCCACGGCTTCGAAACCACCGGCACCATCCCCACGCAACAACAGGCCCAGTCCGGCATTGGCGCGATCCGTCTGCCCTTCCGTCGGCGAGAAGTTCTGGCCCAACACCACATCCTCAAGACCGTCCCCGTCGAAGTCCGCC
>CAZDYB010001002.1:0-1505 GCA_964509045.1 uncultured Akkermansia sp. | reverse complement strand
GCCAGCGCGTGCTCAATCTTCTCGATCTGCACGCCAACGAGACGGGCCTTGAGCGAATTCGGGTCGTCCTCCAAGTCGTCGATGGCGCCAGCATCCGCCAGGAATTGCCGCCATGCGGCCACCGGATAACGACCATCCGGCTTGGCCCCGGGGTTCCCTTCCACCTTGAGGTAGCGCGAGATGGTTCGCCGGTTGACCCCAAGGAAGGCCGCCAACTCCACCTGGTTCTTCGCGAACGGTGGATCCGTGGCATCCCCGCCGGAGAGCACGGACATCACCTGCTTCACCGTCGCCGCAGGGAGCGGCTTGCCAGAGGTGGCGAGCTTCAGGATGGCCCTTTTGTGGGCGCGGAGAAGAAGTTCGGCCTGCTCCTTATCAAGGAATTCAGGCCGGAGGGTACCGGGTTCGCCGGGGGCAGTTTCGCGATCCGCCATACGCCAACGCGAACACGTCAAGCAGCGGGCATTAGAACGACGCCGGTCATTCCCTACTCGTTGACCGCCCGAATACGAAAGAACCTGTTTGGCTGGTCTTTAGCGTATGTGCCGGGGTTGGCTTCAACCCAGTTCACCAAATCAGTACTTGATTCAAGGATGATTCGAACCGGGCCAGTCGAGTCGCTGGGGATAACCACAGTTGAGCTTGGCAAGGTTGTCGGCTCACTTCCTGGTCTAGCTATCGAAAAAGTGTACGCGACGCCATTCACAGCATTCCTGTTCTTGGCCACGATTTTGGTCAAACCAGTCAGCTTGTGCCCTACGGCCAGCGGCGTTTCTGGAGAAGGGAATCCTTGGGGCGGGTTCCCACCCGAAACCACGGTTCCATCAGCGAAGTGCAACTGCACCTCTCCCGGCCACTTGGGATCCCCTCCGTGGATGCCTACCACGGTCACGATCTGGTTGGTCCTAACATCAATGGATGCCTGACTTCCCTCCGCATTAGTGGCCTTTGGAACAACGAGAGTAACAAGAGTTCCCTGAGCAGAAACTTGCAAGGCCAACCCGGCAGCAAGGGCCAAAAGTGGCAGAAAGCGGATGGAATTCATCGTTCCCACGTCAACGACCGCACGTTGGTGTGTCAACGTTAATCAACCTCAAGAGGAGCTCGTAACTCGCTTTCCCTGCCTGCCGCATGGGCTCAGCAGTTTTCAGCCCCTACAGATACAGCGTGGCGATCCCGTTTAGCGGGTTGTACCAGATCGACCCCCGGCGGAGTCGCCTCGGCCGATGGAGTCGGGCGTAGGCCATCCCGACAACCATCAGGACAACTCCGACCGAAGCAACGCTCGGTGGAACCGGAGGAAGTCCCTCCGGGTCAGCAGGTGATTCAGCAGGCCGAGTCTCGCACCGGTGTCCGCGTTGGGCGGCGAGATTCGCGCTCCACATATAGTCCATGTGCGTCATTTTCGTTCCTCCATGACTCGTTCCAACATGATCCGCAAAGTGCTCCTGGGGGAGACACGGGCGATCTCCCAGTTTTGAAGGGTCGCCAGCGGGACGGACAGC
>CAZDYB010001001.1:0-1508 GCA_964509045.1 uncultured Akkermansia sp. | reverse complement strand
TGGATCCAAGGCATTGCGTAGGGCCCGCCCTCGTATTGCTGTTTCACGATGTCAGCGATGGCGGAGGCATCTGTGCCTGGAGTCACCTTGATCATCGCGGAGCGCAAGAGGCGTTCCGATGGAGGTGGTGACACCAGGTTTGCTGCGAGGATGCCGAAGACCAACGAGGCAAAGGCCGGAGCATACCTCCTGAAACAGGCCTGCCAGACACCGCCCAGTGCCAGTGCTGTGAGCAGGCAAAACGCGAGGTAACGGTAGGTGAAGGCCACGACTCCGAACATCTGATCTGCCACATACGCCGCGGACGCAACGAGGGTGACCAAGAGCAGGAGTGGGATTGAGAGCAACGTTCTCATTCGGTGAACGGGGTTCATTGCAGATTGTTTCTGGCCGAACAACATCTCGGCCAAGCGTACCGATCACCGGTTTGACCCAACAAGGACAGATTCCGCACAAGAGCCGGATCCGTTTGGCCAGGCAGGGAGTTGATGGTTGAGGCGGAGCGGAAGGGTTGGCGCGCGGGATTTCGTCCAAAGCGGATCGCATCCGGTCATTCGTGGATCCTGCCGGCTTCATGCAGGCGTGTTGCGGAGTTCGCGGCGGAGGAATCTTGAGCTTTTCTGAGGGCGGGGATCGGGCATGTTGGGGCGATGAAATTCCTGACGAGATGGATGGGTTTGGCGGCGTTGTGTCTGGGCATGGGTCTGGGTGTGGTTCGGGCGGATGACAGCGGGGTGCGGGCGGACAGCAAGCCGGCGTTTGTGAACATCGATGTGGCCCAGTTCGAGAAGTTGCGGGCGGACACCAATCACGTGGTCCTGGATGTCCGGACGAAGGGTGAGTTCGACAAGGGGCACATTCCGGGCGCCATCCTGATCGATGTGAACCAGTCGGGCTTCGAGAAGGCGGTGGCCAAGCTGGATCGGTCGAAGACCTATCTGGTCCATTGCGCCGCGGGAATCCGGAGCATGAAGGCGTGCAATTCCATGCGCGGTCTGGACTTCACCAACCTTTACAATCTCAAGGGCGGATATCGCGCCTGGGAGAAGGAAGCGAAGCCGGCCACCAAGTAGTCGGCGTCCGGATTCCGGACGTGCTGAAACGCGACGGATGGGAGGCGTGGGTGATCTGTTCCTGGTGGCGACCGTCCACGGGATGCTTGCGGGCGGGGAGATCGTGGGCGGAGGAAGGGGGATGGGGACAGGCTCCATCCATGGGGTGCGGATCAGTCCCGGTGGATCTGTGGTCGGGTGGATCCGTGTGTTGGAGGGGGTAGCAGCCGGTTGACTGGGAAACGCACGAGGGCTTACAAAGCGGCGTTCCCCGCACGCTTGGCTGTCGCAGTCCCTTGGAGTGTCTGCGTAAGCCGACAGGAAAGGACAAGACCCATGCCTACAAAGAAACCCTCGGAGACAGCCCGGAGCGGCAGGTCGGCGTTCACGCTGATCGAGTTGCTCGTCGTGATCGCCATCATCGCCATCCTGGCCGGCATGCTCCTGCCGGCGCTG
>CAZDYB010001000.1:922-1512 GCA_964509045.1 uncultured Akkermansia sp. | reverse complement strand
CCCTCTGGTCGTCGCCCAGGACCTCGGCCTGTTCACCCGGCACGGCATCCGGGTCCGCCTCACCCGTGAACTCGGCTGGGCCAGTGTCCGCGACAAGCTCGCCTACGGTGAACTCGACGCCGCACACGCCCCGTGTGGTCTCCCGATCGCCCTCCACCTTGGCATCGGCGGGCTTCGCTCACCGTCCTGCACGGGCCTGGTCCTCAATCTCCACGGCAACGCCATCACCCTCTCCCAGCGTCTCTGGAACGAAGACGTGCGCGACGCCGTCACCCTGGGACAACACCAGCGTCGGCATCGCTCCAACCCCCTGATCCTGGGCGCCGTCTCCCGCCAATCCACCCACGCCCGTCTCCTCCAACGCTGGCTCGCCCCCTCCGGCCTGATCGAAGGCACCGACTTCCGCATCGTCATCGTTCCCCCACCCCAGATGGCCGCCAACCTCCGTGCCGGTCACCTCGACGGATATTGCGTCGGCGAACCCTGGAACTCGGCGGCGATCCTCGCCGGCGACGGCTGGTGTGCGGCGACCAGCTGCACCCTGGCACCGCGTCATCCCGAAAAGGTCCTCGCGGCCCGTGGCATCTGGG
>CAZDYB010001000.1:0-912 GCA_964509045.1 uncultured Akkermansia sp. | reverse complement strand
GGCACGAACGTCTGCTCGCCGCCGTCTGGGAAGCCTGCCGGATCTGCGACGACCCCGCCCAGGTGGACACGGTGGTCTCGCTCTTGGCCCGGACTGAATACCTCAACCTTCCAACCGCCCTGATCCGTCCCGCCTGGAGCGGACATCTGCCCATCCACCGTGACGAGTCACGGCACCTGCCCGAGTTCACCTGCTTTCATCGGTTCGATGCCAACGAACCCGGCCCGGAAAAGGCGGCGTGGGTGGTGCGGGAGCTCTTCCGCGACACCCTTCCCACTCCTCCTCCACCGACCGTCCTCTCCGAGATATTCCGTCTGGATCTCTTCCAGGCTGCACGACGCCGTGCCCTGACCACTTCACTTTCAAATCCCAATCCCCTCCCCATCCATGACAACTCACACATGCTTCAAGCCTAAGTCCACCCGGCGTCGCTTTCTCAAGACCTCCACTCTCGGGACCCTGCTTGCAGGGTTGCCCGCCAGCTGGGTGGGCGGTGTCTATGCCGATGACTCCCCTGAATCCCCCAGTGTCCGATTCGGGATCATCGCCCTGACCGACTGTTCCCCCATCGTCATCGCCCACGAAAAGGGCCTCTTCAAAAAACACGGCATCCAGTCGTCCATCTCGAAGGAAGCCAGTTGGGCTGTCATCCGGGACAAGCTCCAGACCGGTGACAATCAGGCCACCCACATGCTCATCGGCATGCCCCTCGCCTCCACCATGGGTCTCCTGGGTTCACCCAAGAAGCCCATGATCTATCCCTGGATGCTCAACCGGAATGGACAGGCCATCAGCCTCAAGGCCGACTTCCGCGGCAAGGTCGCCGACGAGCCCAAGGCCCTGAAACCCTTCGTCGAAAAGGCCAGGTCCCTGGGTGAACCCCTCACCTTCGCCATGACCTTCCCCCCGGGC
>CAZDYB010000999.1:0-1514 GCA_964509045.1 uncultured Akkermansia sp. | reverse complement strand
CTGCATTGGACCAGGCAGACCTCACGCGAAGCGTCCTGGACTGCGGTCGTCCCCTACCGCCTTGAAGCCCGTCGGGACAGCCACGGCGCAGGATCGCGTTGAGCGTGTGGATGGCCCGTCGATCCAAGGCGCCCGAAGAGGCAATGGGGTCCGATTGCGTCCTGGGCTCCGGGGCCGGTGATCCGGATCCTCCGGAGAAATTCAGCGTGACACCGACTGAAGCCGGTAGTACCGGGCCGCACCGTCGGCGGGAACCCGCATCTGGTAACGGCCCTGAACAAACTCCGGTTCACCCGGCACCCCTGTCCAGGCCGTCCCCAAGAAATCCTCCGATTCCGTCAGATGCCAGCCGTCCGAGAAACCATACCATCTCAGCCGAACCTCCGCCCCCGCCAGATCCGCTTCCGGGCGCGGGACCGTCCGGGGTTCAACCCAGGTAGCGAAGTGAGCCGAAGACACCCCGCCTGCCACCCGAAAATCACCGCCTGCCCGCAGGCTCTCTCCGTCAAACGCAAGGGCACGGACCTGGCCCATCACTCCACTCCCCACCGCCGACCACGTCACGCCATCCCAGAAGGCCAGGTTGGTAATGCCAGCCGCCTGGTTGGTGAATGCGCCGCCCGCGTAGAGGTACGGACCCGCGACTGCCAACGCAGGCACCGTCCCCGTCAACCCACCTCCCAATGCGCTCCAGTTGGTCCCGTCAAAACGCGCCACCCGGGGAGTCGCCAAACCTGAGACGCTGTTGAAGGCGCCCCCGACATAAAGATGACCTGCATCCGCAGCCAAAGCATGGACGGCTGCGTCCACACCAGTCCCAACGGCCGCCCAGGATGCGCCGGTCCACCGGGCCAGATTCAGCAGGGGCGCGGTGCCCGACCGGCTGAAATCGCCGCCCGCGTACAGCGTCCCTTTGAAGAACTCGACGGCGTTCACCGGACCGGTGAATCCCGGACCGATGTTTTGCCATTCACCCCCCTTCCATCGCGCGATGTTGGTAACCACCGCGGTGCCGGCCCGGGTGAGCACCCCTGCTGCCACCAACTGGCTCCCATCCGAGGCCAAGGCCCTCACACTGCCTTCCAGCCCGGACCCGAGGTTGTCCCACTGCCTGCCATCCCAGACACCCACGCCACGGCGTTCATCCGTGGCCGTGGCGGTGAACGACCCTCCCGCCACCAGTCGTCCCTCATGCGTCGTGAGGGCCAGGACAGACCCGTTGAATCCTGGCCCCACCGTTTCCCATCCCGAGCCGGTCCAACGCGCCACGCGTGCGGCACCCTGGGTCCCCGCCACCGCGAACTGACCCGCCGCGTGCCAGGCATTCGAGGCGTGTGTCAACGCCCACACCGGGGCATTGAATCCGCCGGACGGATTCCCCACCGGCACCCACTGCGTGCCGTCGAAGCGGGCGATGAAGTTGACCGATCGATTCGTGCCACCAGCGAAGTCACCGGCGGCGTACACCCCCTGATCGGAAAGAGCCAGCACCCGGACCGGACCCGGCAATCCGA
>CAZDYB010000998.1:0-1514 GCA_964509045.1 uncultured Akkermansia sp. | reverse complement strand
GTGAAGGGGCTCGCTCGTTAATCCAGCCTGCGAACCCACGCGCCACTGACTCCCATTCAGCAGCAGGCATCCATTGCCAGAGGGCAGTCTCCACATAGAGCATCGTTCCGATCTGTGGCTGAACCTTGGGTGCCACTGGCTTGAACGGTAGGATCACCACCTTTTGTTTAGGGGCGAATAGGCCCTCAGCTTCAAAACTCACCACACGACTCACCCGGGGATCGAATGATCCGCTCAAGTGTCCCTCAACCGGCTTACTCCATAATCCGAGCATCCCTGCCAGCAACGGCTTCAACCGGTTTCTCCATGCAGCCCGATTTCGCGGCTGTATGTTTTGATAGTTCATTAATCCTTCACCGATTACCGAGATTCGCGGCATCTTTGATCTGCTTCGATACGCCAGCACGTGATTGGTCAGCAGGTTGTCATTGTTCACGATGTACACTTCCTGCAGATCCGGCGAATCCATCGCAACTCTCAATTCCCGTGCAGCTCTCCGATAAAACGCCGTGAACCTCCATTGTCCCAACATGTTCAGACTGGGAGCATCTGGGTAGGCGATTATCCGGGCGCACTTGCCGAACCAGTCCCGATGCGTCCTTCGGAGCGTGATCAGCGTCACACCTTCTGGCTCAATACCGTCCAACTCCAGGGTCAACTTCGCCAGATCAGCGGAGATCGGGTTGTTGATAAGAAGCAATGCCCGAGGACCAGGCCTTCTCGCAGATGCCTCCATTGGTGAACTCATCATTTCCCTCATGAAACTGCCGCAATTACCATGCCCACCACGATCCCATACGGTAGTTTGAGGGGCATTTTCAGGTTAAGGCGACATTCACCTGAGCTTCGCAACACAATACAGTTGTTCACCTCCGCCCGGGACTAGGAACGAAAGGGGTCTCAGCGCCAGTCCTTCCAGGCATCCGACCAGATTGCGGAGCGTAAAGGGGCGTCGCCGGCCGAGGATGTCTCCGGGTGGCGGCAGTATGTACTGTCTTGGTTCGAAAAGAGGATCAGTTGAATACCCGGTCTGCACCGTGGCGTGCCAGCCATGTTGCTCGAATAGGGCCTTTATGCTGTGTTCGGTGAATGCGAAAAGATGACGGGGGGGATTCCAGCAGAAGACCGAGTTCCGTTTGAGAACGAGACCAAGGGCGGTGACGGGGTGAACTCCCGCCCGGACCAATTGGCGCCAGTACCGCCTCAAGTGGCTTGGGCGGACGTACTTCTCGGCATTCCCGGCGCAGGGAGTCGCCACTACCACGCTACCTCCCGGTTTGATGAATCGGCGAAGGATCGCGAGGAACGTGGACAGGTCATTGGCGTGTTCAATCACGTGGTACGAAAAGATGACGTCGAATGCGCCCTCGGGAAGCTCATCGAGCCTTGTGGTGCATCGTCGCACACCCATCTGATTCCGTCCAAACTCGACCATTTTTGCGTCATAGTCGAAGAGCCATGGTTCATAGCCAATGTTCTGTGCGGCCCTACAATAGATGCCACTGGCGCCCCCA
>CAZDYB010000997.1:0-1518 GCA_964509045.1 uncultured Akkermansia sp. | reverse complement strand
CGTGACGCCGGTCGGGTTGGAAACCTTGCTGCGGGAGGCCGACGTCGTCACCCTCGAAACCGCGCCGCGCTTCGCCGCACTGGTGGACCGTCTCGAGGACAATCCCGCCGTCGATGCCTCCCTCACCCTCGCCGCCGGCGATATCGTCATCCCCGGCGCCTTCCTCTCCGCCGGCAACGATCCATCCACCATCGCCCCCCTCAAGTCCGCCCTCGGAATGCTCTTCGGCTTCGACGCTTCCGGCTCGGGCACCGACCTGCGCGAGAGCGCCGGACGTCCTGACATCGCCATCCTCAATGCCATCGGCTTCGACGCCGCCTGCATCGGCAACCATGAGTTCGATCTCGGCCCCACCGAGTTCGCCAACATGATCCTGCCCGACATCCGCGCCGGTGGCCTGGCCCGGATGCGCCATTACGGCGCCGCCTTCCCGCTCCTCAGCGCCAACCTCGACTTCTCCGGTGTGCCCCCGAACCAATCCGCCCTCGCCGCCCGCGCCACCACCGCCATCCTCCCGGTCGACCGCTTCCGCGCCAACCCGGCCACGGATTCCTCCTATGTCAGCACCGCCGCCGCCGACATCGCCAAGCATCCCAAGATCGCCCGGGCCACCATCGTCGAACGCGGTTCCGAGAAGATCGGCCTGCTCGGTGTCACCCCGCCCGACCTCGCCAACATCTCTTCGCCCGACTCCGTCCGCGTCACCGGTCCCCAGGGCTCCGTTGTCGTCAGTCCGCGCTCCTACGACATCGAGGCCCTCGCCGCCCATCTCCAACCGGTCGTCGACAGCCTCCGCACCGCCGGTTGCAACAAGATCGTCCTGATCTCCCAACTCCAGCAGGTCGACAACGAAAAGGCCCTCGCCCAGGCCCTCGACGGCGTCGATGTCATCGTTGCAGGCGGTTCCGGCACCCTGTACGTCAATGACCCGGCCAACCTGCTGCCCGGCGATTCCGCAGCCGGTCCTTACCCGTTCCTCACCACCGACAAGTTCGGCCGTCGCGTCGCCATCGTGAGCACCGAAGGCCAGTACCAGTACGTCGGCCAGCTCGTCGTCGACTTCGATGCCGAAGGGAATGTCGTCGGGTTCTCCGGTGACACCCTTCCCACCACCCAGGCCAAGGTCGCTTCCCTCTGGGGCAATGCGGATCCCTTCGCCCCCGGCACCCGCGGCGCCGCCGTCAAGGCCCTCACCGACGCCATCGGCAACATCATCAATTCCAAGGATGGCCTCATCCTCGGGCGTTCCTCCGTCTTCCTCGAAGGCCGCCGTTCTGCCGTCCGCCAGCAGGAATCCAACTTCGGAAACCTGTCCGCCGACGCCAACCTCTGGTACGCCCAGCAATACGATCCCTCCGTCCGGATCTCCCTCAAGAATGGCGGCGGCATCCGCAATGCCATCGGTTCCACCAGCCCCACCGGTGACCTCCTCCCCACCCGGGCCAATCCCTCCGCCGGCAAGCAGGCCGGCGACATCAGCCGACTCGACATCGAGGACTCCCTCAAGTTCAACAACGC
>CAZDYB010000996.1:0-1519 GCA_964509045.1 uncultured Akkermansia sp. | reverse complement strand
ATCACCCCGGTTCCGTTGGCGAGGTTCGTCGTCACCCCGGCCACCGCCTCCCACGCCTTGCCGATGTACGGGTAGTAGGCCCCGTTCGGCCATGCGCTCCCCTGCGCCGTCCGCCCGTCGACATGGACGAAAAAACGGCCCGCCGGCGCGGGCTCGAGCCGGAAGAACCCGGTCGCGTCGGTCGTCGTCCGCAGCGTCTCCTCAGCCCCGTCCACCGAGATCGTGACCCCCTGCAACGGCTGGTTCGTGACTCCCCCCGAGCCGTCCGGAATCCGCTCGCTCGCGTACACGTGCCCAATCACCGCCGTCGCCCCGACCGGCGTGATGCTCAAGGTGTCGAAGTCGAAATGACCGACGCTCCCCGCCTCGCCCGTCCCGCCCAGATCCAGCCGGCGGCCAAGGTCGTCCCGCAAATCCAGTGGATTGAACGTGACCCGCACACGGGCGCTCGCCGGCAGGTTCTCCTGGGGGAAAAACGTCACCATGCGACGGTCGACCGACAACTGCACCCAACCCAGCACCCGCCGCCCCGCGAACATCGCGTGGACATGTTCCCCGGTCACATCCGAGCCCGCTGCCAATGGCCGCGTCAGCCGGAACACCGCCTCCCGCGTCACCGCCACCCCGTCCTCGTTGTGCTGTGGCGACGTCGATAGCAACCGCGCCAGCGGCGACCGCTCCGTCTCGTACACCGTCCTCCAGCTTTTTCCCCCACCCCCGGGCGCCGGTCGTCCGGCATCCGATGGATTCAACGGATTCAACCCCTCCGGATGCCGCAGCTCGAACACGTCGTCGATGCCGTCCCGGTCCGAATCCAAGGGTTCGCCCAACGGCACCTCACGGACCCGGTAAAAGCCATTCGAAACCGGCGCCGCCTCGTCCCGCAGCGTCCCGGTCGCACCCACGCCAAGGCGGACGTCCACAGGCCGGCCGATGTCGCCGACATCGGTGCCGCGCAACAACAGGTAATAGGCGTCCGACCGCACCCGATGCTGGATGACGACCCGGTCCGGCATCTCACGCCGGACATCGGTGATGCGGAGGTCCTGGGCGGGCAGTGAGACGGCCGCACACGCACCGAAGAAGGCGCCCGACAGGAGATTGGACAGGAGGGTTGGCCGGCGCATCGTGGGAGTCCCAAACCTTGTGTTGCTCCTACCATGTCGGGCTTCGGTCTGGCAAGTCAGGCGGTCCACCTTCCAGGCGTCCGCAAACCTCCGACAATCGCAGGATCCACTCCCGGAACTGCAGGAGGTCAACGGTCAATGGGGCCACATCTTGAGCTTCGATACTTGAAACCGAAGCCGACGGATGACCCGGTCGCATGCCAGATCCGGGCGTCCACGTTCCTCGATCCATCTCGCACCTGACCCGGCTGCCACCCCGCCCGACACCTCTCCCCCACCCCGACGCAGGTCGATGCTGGGGATGTGACCCCGTTGTCGTTCCGCCGTGCCCACCCAAAACCTCGGGATGCGCCCCGTGCCGGCATGAGGGCATTCTCTTCATTCCATTCTCC
>CAZDYB010000995.1:0-1519 GCA_964509045.1 uncultured Akkermansia sp. | reverse complement strand
CGGGCGGCATTGAAGGGTTGGGTGACGTCGGCGGGGGCGAAGAGTTCGGCGCCGTGATTCCGGACGGTGAAGTAGAGGACGCCGGCAAGGACGGCGAGGCACGCGACGCCATCCATGAGGACCTGATCGGGCCAGAAATTGGCTTCGGGTTTCCGATAGGGTTGCTTGGCGGTGATGCCGTGTTTGCGGAAGAGGGCCACATGGGCGGCAATGGCGGCGATCATGAGGCCGGGGAGGACCCCGGCATGGAGGGCGAAGAAGCGGGTCAGGGTGTGATGCCCGTAGTCGGATCCGCCGACGATGAGTTTCTGGAGGGCAGGCCCGATGAAAGGAGCGATGCCGGCGAGGCTGGTGGCGACCTTGGTGGCGCCGTAGCCCTTTTGGTCCCAGGGCAGGAGATACCCGGTGAGGCCAAGACCGAGGGTGAGGGCGAGGAGGACGATGCCGAACCAGTAATTGACCTCGCGCGGGGCTTTGTAGGCGCCATCGATGATGACCTGGAGCAGGTGCAGCACCAGAAGGATGTGCATGGCCTGGGCAACGTAATGATGCAGGCCGCGGAGGAACCAGCCGCCGGTCATCTCGTGCTGGATGTAGTAGACGCTTTCCCAGGCGGAATTGGCGCTGGGGCTGTAGGCCATCCAGAGGGCGATGCCGGTAATGATCTGGACGACGAAGCAAAAGGTCAGGGTGCTGCCCCAGATGTATCGCCAACGGGCGCCGCCCGGGATGCGTTCAAACAGGGCTTCGTGCACCAACCCCTGGATCCCGGTGCGTTCTTCGAGCCAGCCAAGGAGTTTCTTCATGCGATGGGCAATTTCTGTTGGATGCCGGAGCGGTAGTTGCGGTAGCGCAGCCAGACGTCGTCGCCCCGCAGTTCGACGTCGAGGGAGTCCATGGGGCGGGGGCTCGGGGACTTCGGATCATTGATGGATCCATCCTCGGCAAAGGTGCTTTCGTGGCAGGGACAGAAAAACATCCGTCGAGCGGGCAGGTAATCCACGAAACAGCCCGCGTGGGGACAGATGGAATGCAGCGCTTCGACCGTCCGGTCCGCGGTACGTCGCAGATACACCGCTCCGACCGGCACGGCATTGTCCCGGGTCCATCCGTCGTCACGGCCGGTGACGATGGTGACACGCCGGGGGGTGCCATCGGCGGGTAGATTGGACAGGGGCCCGACCGGGACGAGGGCGTCATCATCGGAGGAGTGGGCGAGAGGATCGAGCCAGGCGATGATGGCGGCGCCAGCGGGTACGAGGAGGCAGCAGGCTCCAACCACTCCGGCGGCGGTTTCCTTGAGGAAACTGCGGCGAGGAGATGCCGAAGGGGAATCAGGATGAGACATACCGATTTCAGGGTTCCTTGAGATCAATCGCAGAACGGGCGCCAAAAATGGGCCGCTCACCGGATTTTGCGAGTGCGAAGCCAACAAACGGCATCTGGGGACAGGCTCCTCCCTGGGGGGACAGGCTCATCCCTGGGGACAGGCTCATCCCTGGGGACAGGCTCATCCCTG
>CAZDYB010000994.1:0-1524 GCA_964509045.1 uncultured Akkermansia sp. | reverse complement strand
TGATGTTGCCCGGGCGGGATGGCTTTTCGGTATTGGGCGCGATGCGGGCATGGGGCCATTTCACGCGGGTCCTGCTGCTGACGGCGCGGGATGGGGTGGGGGATCGGGTGCGGGGGTTGGATCTCGGGTCGGATGATTATCTGGTGAAGCCTTTCGACCTCGATGAATTGCTGGCGCGGGTGAGGGCGCTGCTACGTCGTTCGGCGACCGATGCGCCGCTTCTGTTGACCTATGAGGATCTGGTGCTGGATCCGCGGACGCGGTCGGTGCGGCGGGCGGGTCAGGCGATCGAATTGACGGCCAAGCCGTTTGCGGTCCTGGACCTGTTGTTGCGACGGGCCGGACAGGTGGTGAGCCGGGCGGACCTGACGGAGCATGTGTGGGACCGATGCTTCGATCCGTTCAGCAACGTCATCGATGTGACGTTGCATCAACTGAGGGACAGGGTGGATCGTGGATACTCGCCGCGTCTGATCCACACGGTCCGGGGAGTGGGCTACGTCCTGCGGGTGAACCGATCATGATCCGGTTGCTCGTCCTGCGGGTGAGCGGAGCGACGCTGCTGCTGCTTCTGGTCTGGGGGGCGTGGCTGACGCAACGGGCCAACCGACGCGAGTACGAGCGGGAAGAGCATGTGTTGGCGTTGGAAGCCGAACGGATCGCCAAGCATCTCGATGCATGGAAACCGCAGTTGAACCCGGCGCTGCTTCGGCTCCTGGGATTTCAACGGATGCAGATCCGGATCCTGCTGTATGACCTTTCAGGATGGGAGATCGGCCGCCCGCGCGGCACGTATCCGGCCCTGATCCTGAACGAGACGGCGCCGCGCCTCGCGTGGCCGGGGCTCTTCAAACCGTTGCACGGCGAGACCCCGCCACCGCCCTTGTCGAGGGAGGAGATCAGCCGTTTGGTCGCGGGATTGTCGACCCGGAACCGGCTGTTTGCGAGCAACGGGGTGGGCGGAGCATGGATCTCGGAGATGAAGTCGCGGACGGATGAGGCGGGGGTGGTGGCAACGACGCCACTGGCGGACTACGACGTGAATGAGAAGCGGGCGTTTGTCAGCGCGTGGGTGCAGGCGGCGATCTCGTTGGAGGAGATCCGGCGACCGGCGCGGGAGAGGTGGTTGTTGTGGGGTTTTGGCGCCCTGGTTTCAGGGGGGCTGTATGGCGGGTTGATCTGGAGCACATCGCGCCAGAGTCGGTCGCTGGAAGCTGCAGCTGAGGTGGCGGAACAGGTCTCGCTCGAGCGGTTGGCGGTGTCGCGTCTGCCGGAACCGGTGGCCGATCCCGAAGCGCGGCGTCTGGTGCAGGCCTGCAACCGATTGGTTGAGAAGGTGGCCGAGGCGCATCTGGCCCAGCAACGGTTCGTGGCCGATGCCGCCCATGAACTTCGCACGCCTTTGACCATCCTGCGGGGGGAGATCCAGGTGGCCTTGCGCGAGCCGAGGAATCTTCCGTTCCTGCTGGAGACCTTGCGGAGCGGTCTTGATGAAGCCGTGCATCTCAGTCGGTTGGTGGACAG
>CAZDYB010000993.1:0-1528 GCA_964509045.1 uncultured Akkermansia sp. | reverse complement strand
GGCGTCGGCCGGCGATGTCATTGTCGGTCGGTTTGGTCAGGTCGCGCTCGATCTCCGTGGACGCCTTGTCGCCCGGTGCCAATCCCGGCCAGAGCCGGATCGTCCGCGTCGGTTCAATCCCGCAGACGCTCAACATCATCCCCAGCCCAAGACACAGGGCCCCTCCCTTCCCCACCCAGTTGTGCATTCCCGATTGCACCATCGACCCCGCCCCGGACGCGAGCGTCTTCACGTGAAGCCCGTTTCCCGGAGCGGCGACGTTCGGTCGCCGTTGAAGAGTCGCACTCGTACCCGCACTCGAAGCACCACCGGCTCGCGCGGACAGACCGGTGGCAACCCCCCATTCCATGGCGGTTATTGGTGGCCGTGGCGATCCCTCAAGACCGCGTACGCGTACGGGTACGGTGATTGCGTCCGGTTGCCCTCGACCCGACTTGAGCTCAATCGGCCCGGCTCCTCCCCTCAAAACACCCCGCGTCCGCTGCCTTGACCCTTCCCGTGACTGCGGCAGGATGACCTCCACGTTCGGGGAGCCGGATTGACCGGCTGAGAGTTCCGCCTTTTGCGGATGACCCGTCGAACCTGATCCGGGTCATGCCGGCGAAGGGAAATGACGCAATCCTTCCATCATTCCATGGCGCCTCTCGTGCGCCCGCCAGATCGCTCCGGTCACACCGGAGCTGTTCTCCATCCCATCCGCCGTCCCGGAGCCCGCCCCGGCCCATCTCACATCTCCAGCAACTTTCCATTCCCCATTCACCCATGATCGCCAAACCCGAGTTCATCGAGCCCCACAGCAGCACCCCACTGCCCCGCTCCACCAAGGTCTACGTTGCCGGCACCCTGCATCCCGATGTCCAGGTGCCCATGCGCGAGATCGAATTGCATCCCACCCAGAGCCGCTCCGGTCAGGTCGAGGTCAACGAACCGGTCCGTGTCTATGACTGTTCCGGGCCGTGGGGTGATCCCTCCTTCCAGGGCAATGTCGCCGAAGGCCTCCCGCCCCTGCGCCGCGACTGGATCCTGCGGCGCGGCGATGTTTCCGAGTACGAAGGGCGTCCCATCTCGCCGATGGACAATGGTTACCTCTCCAACCAGCACGCCCAGTACGCGAGCCAGGCCGAACGGAACCGGCTCGTCGAGTTCCCCGGTCTCCGTCGACATCCATTGCGCGCCTCAGCCGGTCATCCCGTGTCCCAGCTCTGGTACGCCCGACAGGGAATCATCACCCCTGAAATGGAGTTCATCGCCATCCGCGAGAACCAGGGTCTCGACGCCCTCCGCACCAAGGCCGCCACCGATCCTGTCGCCGCTTCCTTGCTCACCCAGCATGCCACTCCCGACCCGGATTCACCCTACACCCCCTCCGTCTTTCGCCGCTTTCCCCAGCGCATTCCCGCCGTGATCACCCCCGAGTTCGTACGGGCCGAGGTCGCCGCCGGTCGCGCCATCATCCCCGCCAACATCAACCACCCGGAATCCGAGCCGATGATCATCGGGCGCAACTTCATGGTGAAGATCAACGGCA
>CAZDYB010000992.1:0-1528 GCA_964509045.1 uncultured Akkermansia sp. | reverse complement strand
AGTTCGGCAAACAACACGGATGATGGCGACCTGTTCTGGCAGGGCAGCAACTTCGGCCAGGGTGGCGGAGGCTACAATGGCACCGGCCAGTTCACTGCGGGTGCCTGGCACCGTGTGGTGGCGGCTTACGACATGGCGGCCAACCCGCCCGTGGTGGTCAAGTACGTGGACGGCATCTTCCAGGACAACTGGACGGCGAACCAGAGCCTCGACAACACCCGTCGTTCACTGGCTTCGACGGCGATCCTGTTTGCCGATGGTGATCAGGACGAACGCCGGATGATGTACGTGAACTCGGTGCAGATCCGTGCCGGGCGCCTCACCAACGAGGAGATCGAAGCCATGGGCGGACCCAAGGCTGCCGGTCTTCCCCTGGTCCTCGGCGTGACCGTTGTCCCGCAGCCTTCGCTGTCGGTCAGTCGCACCGGTGACACGCTCACCGTGACCTGGCCGGCCGATGCGGCGGGTTATGTGCTGGAGTCGGCCCCGGCGGTCACGGGCGCGTGGACGCCGGTGGCGGGTGTGACCGGGAACTCCGCCACGCTGCCCTCGGGCACGGGCGTCCTGTTCCTCCGGTTGAGCCGCTGAACCCACTCAGCGCAGATACAGGCCCCGTCCGATCCCGGACGGGGCTTTTCGTTTTCATGAAGGCGATTGGCCACTCCCGATGCGGGATCTGAGGAGGAATGTGGAAAGTTCTTCCTGAATCTTGTCCCGGTCGTTTTTACTGGGGCGTCGCAGTCATCATGAGCATGGAAAACGGAATCGCGCGTGAGCGCACGTCACCGCGGGCTGAAGAGCCCGCCAAGCAGGGCTTGTACGACCCGGCCTTCGAGCACGACGCCTGTGGCGTCGGATTCGTGGCCCATGTGCGTGGCATAAAATCGCATTCGCTCGTCCAGCAGGGGCTCCAGATCCTCAACAATCTGGATCATCGCGGTGCTTGTGGATCCGAGGCCAATACCGGTGATGGCGCCGGCATCCTCATCCAGATGCCGCATGAGTTCCTGATGGAAGCCTGCCGGACAGCCCGCATCCATCTGCCAGCGGCCGGGGATTATGGGACCGGACTGATCTACCTGCCCAAGGATCCCAAACTCCGTCGCAAGGTGGAGCTCGCCTTCGAGAAGATCGTCAACTCCGAGAATCAGGATTTCCTGGGGTGGCGCGCCGTTCCCACGGACAATTCATCCCTGGGCGAGACCGCCCGAGCCGCCGAACCCTGCATCCGGATGCCCATCATCGGGCGCGGCACCGACATCACCGATACCCTCGCCTTCGAGCGCAAGCTGTACGTCATCCGCAAGCGCGCGTTCAACGAGATCCGCTGCTCGACCATTGATGGCGGCCAGTATTGGTACGTTTGCAGCCTTTCCAGTCGGACCATCGTCTACAAGGGCATGCTGCTGACCGATCAGGTCGCCAGGTATTTCCCCGACCTGCGCAATCCGGCGATGAAGACCGCCCTGGCGCTGGTGCATTCGCGGTTCTCCACCAACACCTTCCCCAACTGGACCCGCGCCCATCC
>CAZDYB010000991.1:0-1529 GCA_964509045.1 uncultured Akkermansia sp. | reverse complement strand
TCCATCCCCGTTGCCCAGCACGACACTGACGTTGCCGCTGCTGATGTTCGCCGTGGCCAGGTCCGGAAAGGCATCGCCGTTGAACAGGCCCGCCAACACGAAATAGGGATTGCTCCCGGCCGGGTACGACGCTCCCGCCTGGAACGACCCATCCGATTGCGTCCCGGGCGAGAGACTCAGGCCCGTGGCTCCGGAGGGACTGTCATTCGACCGGTTCTCAACCTGGAACGTGCCGATGCGTCCGACAGTGAAGTTGCGGTTCAAGGCCGGCGTGAGGGGATTTCCCACCCGATCCGTCAGGGTCGCCGCAATCGAGAATCGGGTCGCCCCGAGTTGAAGCGGTCCGTCCACCAGGTTCAGGGTGATGGTGTTGCCAGCGGTATACGTCGGCGTCGTCAGCGGATACACCACGTCATCCGCGGTGCCGAAGACGCCGTCCATCCCACTCTGGCGCAGGCTGAAATGGGCCAGGCTGTTGACCGTGGCGGGCAGCAGCGGCTCGGAGAAGGTCACCGAAAAGCTGTGAACGATGTCGGTCGTGGTGGCGCCTTCACCCGGCAGGGTCAGGTCCACCACCACCGGCGGCACCGAGTCCGACACAGTCAAGGTCAGTTGATATCGGGCAAACAAATCCCCGGCCGACGTCGAAGCCACCCGGACGAAATACTCCCCACGTTCAGCAATCGGAAAACTGAAGCCCGCGTTGGTGGTCATCACCGGCTCCGGTGTTCCCGATCGGAAAATCGAAATCGTGGCCGTCCCCCCGGCCAGTGAGCTGTGCGGGCCCGTGAAAAGGTCGGTCGTCAGGGTGTTGCCGGCATCCAGCGTACCCAACGAAAAAAAATCCCCCGCCGCATCACTCGGGGTCAGGGAGCCCGCGACGACGAACCGGAAGCTGCCGGCCAGAAAGACCGGCAAGAGCTGGTTGGCAGAGTTGGTGCCGTCATTGGGCTCGAACTCCAACAACGGTCCCCGACTCTGATCAACCCTCAACCGGTACGGACTGGCGGCATGGTCGGTGTAAACCCGGACCCGGAAGGTGCCCGGCACCGCCAACGCCACATTGTAAAGCTCCGCCACACCACCCGTCCCACCGTCCACACTGGCAACCGCCCCGCCCGCCGGATTGAGCACCCGCACCCGGGGCCGCGCATTGCCGATCTCCGACTCGATCCGCACCGTCAACCGGTCACCCGCCTCGGCTTCGAACGTCCAGTCATCCCCATCGGCAACGCCAACCGCATCGAAGCTGTTGGTCACCGACGCGGTGAAGAACCCACCACCGACGGGCGATTCCACCAGCGTCAGCGGTTCGACTCCGGCCCGGACGCCCGATACACCCGTGATCAGAAGCAGGAATACCGCGGACCAGCACCGCCATTGCTCGAGGATCGAAACATGGGCACGCTGGGAGAGTGACGGAGATGTTTTCACGGAAAGAACGGTTATTGCGGATGACGGGATCGTGAACGGAGTCCACAAGTGTCCACCAGAGCTGCGTATCAGCGTGTTTTCAGGCTATGAATTCC
>CAZDYB010000990.1:0-1539 GCA_964509045.1 uncultured Akkermansia sp. | reverse complement strand
GGCTGTAGACCAGACAGCACCCCTCATCCAATCCTCCCTCATCAACATAGATCCGTTCCCCTTCGGTTCCCTCAAACTCATGGATATGGATCTCCCAGTCTCCATCAATGATCCCCATTCCAGTGTCGTCGTTGGGTTCGATCACATCCCCGATCGACACTGGAAACACCTGGGGCGCCGGAGCCTGTTCCACCCGGAACCCATACGTCGCCATTCCTGAACCCACATTCCAGACCCGTATCCGGTACACGCCCGTCTCCGGCAATACCCGGACGCCAAACCCCCAACCATCGATCGACTCACTGAAGATCTGTTCGCCCGACGGAGTTTCCAGACTCCATTCCGGCTGCGCCCAATAGTCTCCGTTCGGATCGTCCCATCCGTGATCCAGGAAGACTGCCGCATCCCCCGCATTGGCCTCGAACAGATAGATGTCCGTCGAAAACGCCCCTTCCAACAAGCCGGCGCCTTCCGCCGGAAACTCTTCATATACCTCCGGATTGCCAGACAGGTCACCCAGATCAAACTCTTGCGGCGGCGGCAGATTCCGAAGCACGAACGAATACTCTCCGACATAGGGATCAGACCAGTCATCGGTCTGGATCTCGATGAGGTGCTCGCCATCCATCAGCAACGTGACCAACCGGGTCCCGGCACCATGGAGGTAGTCGGAGAATACGGTGTTCCAGTCAGGATCGAAGATCTGGATCCGCACCCGGCAACACCCGGCCGAGGTCAGATCCTCCAGCAACAACTGCTGCCCTGCCGTCCCTTCAAAGACATAGGTATCCATCGTCCCCACCGATTCCAGATTGCCCGCCCCCACATCCGGCGTTCCATCCGACACCACCTCATCCAGGCCGATCCAGAACCATCCGTCCGGGGTGATCGGTTCAATCGAGAAGGAGTAGTGTCCCGTCGCCGTCGGTTGGTCCGGGCGCGCCCGCACCATCAGTCGGTAATCGCCCGTCACCCAAAGGCTGATGCGGCCCAACCCATAACCGTCGAACCAGTCCGTGAAGGGCGTGTTGCCGTCGGGATCGATCAGACGCCATTCGAATGCCGCGCTGCTGCTGATCTCGCGGAAATAGAAGTTGCCCGGCGCGCTCAGGGTGAACTGATACTCGTCCTCCTCACCGATCACTCCGATGCTGCCCGCTCCCTCCGCGGGATCATCGAGGGAGACTTCGGTGATCAGTCCGGGTAGTTCGATTTGGAAGACCTCACCCAGAACCGGTCGCCACGAACCCATCAGCAACCATCCCAACACCAGCAACCGCAGTATCTTCATGACTCAGGCCTTTCGACATCCTCCCACCGTCGGCCCGTGTCACTCGCAAGACCCTCACAGAACCGACGATGCTGGTCATTTCGTTCACTGCCGGCACGCTCGGTCAATACTCCCTCCGGATCCGTCAGGAGCCAGGGTGCATCCCGAAGTGGTTGGCAACTCGGCAACGTCACACGGAGCCAGTTGTGATCCCGGTGGACGGCCAACCGTTTCGGAAGTGTTGTCCCCAACGGGGACCGGGAATTCAG
>CAZDYB010000989.1:0-1541 GCA_964509045.1 uncultured Akkermansia sp. | reverse complement strand
TCCCCGCCCACTGTCAGGCGCACGGGGGCCATGGATTTCACGCGGAAGGTGTAAACTCCCGTCTCGGGCACCTCAATGTAGCCGGTGAACTGGTAGAACCCTTTGAATTGCTCCCGGGAATTCCGCTGTGGGATCACCGGCGGCAACTCGAAGCCCGCCGTCGCCACGGTCAGGAGCGGCTTGTAGGCTGTCGTGTCGGGCAACATATTGAGGTCCCCCCGGAAAATGCCGCTTTTGTCCCACTCGGCGGTGAAAATTTCATACACCCGGCAGAGCAATCCGGCGCCGAGCGTGGCGGAATCCACCGCGGCCACGGGAACCGGGGCTTGTTTGACAAACTTCGCCTCCGCCACCGGGCTGGCGTTTGACCCGAACGGCCAATCCCGCGCAAAGGTGCGCGCCTTCACCGTCGCTGTGCGGTCGATCGTCACCGGTCCCTCGTAGCGCGTCGATTTTTCCGTCGGCTCGCTACCATCCAGCGTGTATCGCACATCCATGCCGCTCGGAATGTCGGAAAACTTCAGCTCCGCATTCTCGATGAATTTCAGCACCGGCACCGGCTCCGGATCGGGCTCCTCAGGCGCCGGCCCGAGTTCCGCTCCCGAGCGGTCGTAGCGCGTGCCGCGATGCACCGGCGGCATGCCTGCCAGCGTGGGGCGCGCAGGAACCCCTTCAAGCCTCTGCACCACCTTCCCGTTCCGGGTCAGCGTGTAGAGCGAGCGCCCGCCATCGGCTTGTTGGAAATCAAACTGATCCTCCTGCTCACCGACCCGGATCGTGAGCCGGCTCTTGTCCTCGCTCCATGTCGTCACGGGCTGGGGGTCGCCTTCGCGGAACGGATAAATCAACACGCGGTAGTCGGGCGACTTCGTGCGCGCCGGCACCACAATGCGCGGCCAGGTCGCCGAATATTCGAAGGCCGGCTTGGGCAGCTCGGTCTCGGTGTTCACATTCAGCACCTTGACCATGAGCAAGGGCTCGCCTTTTTTCGGCGTGCGTTTCCAGTTCAAGCCCGAGTTGGCATAGCCACCCGGACCGTAACCCACGCGTTCCCACGGGATGTCGCCGCGCCCGAGGATGAAGGTGTTGTCGTCCTCCTGGCGGACCAGCGCCATCTCTCGCTGCAGGTTGAAGTTCCAGCGGTATTCCTGAAGCTCGTTGTCCATCTGCACATCATCCACAACCAACAAATACGGGTTCTCGCCCCGCACCATCCC
Source organism: uncultured Akkermansia sp. (assembly GCA_964509045.1). GTDB lineage: Bacteria > Verrucomicrobiota > Verrucomicrobiia > Limisphaerales > UBA9464 > UBA6176. The sequence continues at coordinate 324 of CAZDYB010000989.1, read as the reverse complement.
GATCGTGCGCCAGGCCTTCTCGACCGGCTGCAACACGCGCTGGAAATACTGCGGCCAGGGATTTTGTCCGTCCCAATGGCTGAAGTCCGTGCCGGACTTGCCCTCGTTGAGCCAGCGGAGGTGCGGCATGAAGGGCAGTTGCATGTTGCGATCGAAATCCCAGCCGCTCCACGGCGCCATCCACTTGTGGAAGGTCGTCTTGAGCGAAGGGCTCTCGATGAACCACGTCTTCCCCGGCTGCGAGAATTGCAGGGCCTCGGCGTAGTCGAGCACCACCGCGGCGGCGTCCTTCGTGTCAAACAATCCGATGAAGCGCGTGGGCAC
>CAZDYB010000988.1:0-1541 GCA_964509045.1 uncultured Akkermansia sp. | reverse complement strand
TCCGCACCGACTTCAAATGCTGGCGCCATGGCGGCATTTCGGGAATGCGCTGCAACCGGGAGTCCTTGGGGAAAACGGGCGGGGATCGCGGCGACCAGAGACGCCGCCGATGCGACCCCACCACCCGCCGTTCCTTCTTTCGCCCCGCACGCCACTTGAGGCGATGACAGTGTCGGGATTCGACCGTATCCAAACTAATCCCGGAGAAACACTTGCCCATGTGTATAGCGAAGTATTCAATCAGTCAAAGTGCCACCTGCCCCGCCAGCGCATCCGGTTCCGCGCCTCCTTGAACCGCTCCTCCTGCGGCGCCTCGCCGCATATCCGGTCGTCGTGATCACGGGTCCACGTCAGTCCGGAAAGACCACCCTCGCCCGATCCGCCGCACCGGATGCCGCCTACCTCTCCCTTGAGGATCCCGACACCCGCAGCTTTGCGAACGAGGATCCCCGTGGATTCCTGGGCCAACTCGGCACCCAGACCATCCTTGACGAGGTCCAGCGGTGTCCCCTGCTCCTCTCCTACCTTCAAGGCGTGGTGGATGCCGACCCGAGGCCAGGTCGATTGCTGCTTACCGGCTCCAGCCAGTTCGAGATGCTGGACTCGATCACGCAAAGCCTCGCGGGCAGGGCCAACCTGCTCACCTTGCTCCCTTTTTCGCTGGGCGAGTTGCGGGCCGGCGGAAGGTCGGTCCCGACGATTGAGAACCTCCTGCACGAGGGTCTGTTCCCTCGCATCAATGATCGTGCGATCCCCGCCAGCGACTGGCTTCAGGACTCCGTGGCCACCTCCGTGGAGCGCGACGTCCGCCAGATCCTCCGCATCCAGGATCTGGCGGCCTTCCAGCGTTTCCTGGCCCTCTGCGCGGGCCGGATCGGGCAACTCGTGAACATTGCGTCGCTCGCGGCGGACGCAGGGATCACGCGGGTGACGGCGGATGCGTGGCTCTCCGGGATGGAAGCCAGCTATCTGGTGTTCCGGGTACCGCCCTGGTTCAGCAACCCTTCCAAACGGCTGATCAAGACCCCGAAGCTCTACTTCTGTGATCCGGGTCTGGCCTCCTGGCTGGTCGGTATCCGACAACCCGGCCACCTGATGGCCCATCCGCTTCGGGGCGCCCTGTTCGAAAACTGGGTCATGACCGAACTGCTCAAGGCGCGCCTCCACCACGGACTCCGGCCCGCACTTCACTTCCTCCGCGACAAACAAGGCAACGAGGTCGACGCCTTCATCGAAACCGCTCCGCACACGGGTCACGCGGTCGAGATCAAATCAGGCAGCACGATCGCGTCCGACTTCTTCGACGGGCTCGACTTCTGGCGTCAGAGCCTGTCGGGCATCGAGATCCAACCCTGGTTGATCTACGGCGGCGACACGCGGCAGGACCGCGACCGTGGCACGGTCCTCCCATGGACGGCTCTCGGCGCCCTTCTTGATGGCATAGGGGCGCCAATGGGGTCGCATCCACATTTTTTACATTTGAGCTGATCCACCACTTCAGTGTCTATCGTGGACCACTCGCGGCCGTGTGCAGATCAACG
>CAZDYB010000987.1:0-1544 GCA_964509045.1 uncultured Akkermansia sp. | reverse complement strand
TTCCGTAGGTTGGCCGACATGAACTCCCGGTGGGCGACCTTGATGGTCTTGTCGATGACGGCGTTGGCCGTGGTGTGGGCTGAGGAGCCGGTGAAGCTGCATGAGGGGAAACCGTTGCAGGTGTTGTTGGTCACGGGCGGTTGCTGTCACAACTACCCGTTTCAATCCGCGCAGTTGACCAATCATGTCGGACGCCGGGCCGACGTCCGGTTCACGGTGGTGAATGAGGGCGGCAACGGGACGCGGGGGAAGATCGCGCTCTACGACCAGGCGGAGTGGTGGAAACCATTTGATGTCGTGGTCCACAACGAGTGCTTCGCCGACACGGACGATGCCGCGTACATCCGGCGCATCACGGCGGGGCATCAGGCCGGGACACCGGCAGTGGTGGTGCATTGTGCGATGCACACGTATCGGGCGGCAGGCTTTGATGACTGGCGCGAATTCCTCGGAGTGACGAGCCGGCATCATGAACATCAGAGCCGGTATCCGGTGCGGGTGCTGGAGGCGGGGCATCCGGCGATGGCAGGGATTCCGTCGACGGGTTGGACCACGGCGATGGATGAGTTGTACATCGTGGAGAAGTTGTGGCCGGGGGCGCGGGCCCTGGCGATGTCGCGCAGCGAGAAGACGGGGGTCGAACAGCCGGTGGCGTGGGTGAATGATTATCGGGGGACGCGGGTGTTCGGGACGACGTATGGGCATTCGGACGACACGTTCCGGGACCCGGTCTTCCTGGAGATGTTGGCGCGGGGAATCGTATGGGCGGCGGATCCGGGCAAGGCGACGGGAGGGAAGGATGGGCAGCAGCTTTTCCGGCTTAAACCGCCGGGCGGAAACTGACGGTGAAAATGGAGGACATCATGAAGAATCAGATGAACGGGCAACAGGGGATGGAAGGGCTGTTGGGAACCGGGCGGCGCCGTTTCCTGGGGCGGTTGGGGATGGCGGCGGGATTCCTGACGGTGCCGGGCCTGTATGCGGAGGCGTTGATGCAGACGCCGGTGCAGACCGAGGGCCCGTTCTATCCGGATCGGTTGCCGCTCGACACCGACAACGACCTGGTGTCGATGAATGACTCGTTGAATCCGTCCTCGGGGGTGGTGACGTGGTTGTCGGGGCGGATCCTGGATGCGCGGGGTGAACCGATCCGGGATGCGTCGGTGGAGATCTGGCAGGCGGATGCGAACGGCGTGTACCTGCACAAGGGGAGCGAGAATGCGGGGAAAAGGGATCCGCATTTCCAGGGGTTCGGACGCTTCCGGACGGGGTCAACCGGCGAGTATGTGTTCCGGACCATCAAACCGGTGCCTTATCCCGGGCGGACACCGCACATCCATTTCATGGTGAAGAAGGCCGGGCGTCCCAAGTTCACGACCCAGTGTTATATCCGGGGACATCCGGGCAATGCGAAGGACGGCGTGTTGCAGGGGGTGAAGGATGTGAAGGCGCGGGAGATGTTGATCGTGGGATTCGATCCGTTGCCGGGATCGAAGGCGGGTGAGATGACGGCGAAGTTCGACATCGTGTTGGGGCATACGCCG
>CAZDYB010000986.1:0-1547 GCA_964509045.1 uncultured Akkermansia sp. | reverse complement strand
ACAGCAGCACTGACATAAATATTCTCCCTCCCCGTCAGAATCGGATTGAACCCCGCGCCCAGCGCAATGAGCGCCCCCACCCTGCCCCGCATGGTGATCGACCCATGATCGGGTTTGATGAGCCCATTGAGCATCTTCAAAAGGGTGGTCTTCCCTGCGCCATTGTGACCGATGAGCCCCAGGCATTCCCCGCGGCGTACCTCGAATGACACATCCTTCACCGCCCAGAACTCATCCGGTCGCAGTTCATCATGGCTGCGGGATCCGCCGGTGGCTTCCGCGGCCATGTCCTGGACCCCGTACCACAGCGACTTGCGGAGGCGTCGACAGAACTTCTTGGAGACATTCTCAACTTTGATCAGGACATCGTCGGACATTGTGGATGGGTGTTGGAGAATCAGAAAGGGATGTCCAATCGTTTGCGAAGTCGGAAGACCAGACGAGGCTTTGGACGTGGACTGGCGCATCCCTATTGGGATACTAATCGGGGCTGGGTGCCGGAGTTGTCGATTGCGTTGGCTGTTTGGGTCCTTTGGGCGGTTGGGTGCGTGGGGCGAACTACAATGCAGCCTCAAATGAGGGCACGGATTGGCGTGCCGTTCCCGTCCTCCGTCCGTGGTTGCCTACCGCATGGACATGACCTGGCCTTTTGGCAGCGCGAAGACTTGCTTGAGCAGTCCCAGTCTGCGTCTCAGCTTTGGCACCAGGTTATGGCGTGTTTCGAATTCCAACTCGGTCTGCGTCAGGAACTCCATCGTGTTATCGTTGGCTTCGGTCACCGGTGCGGTGCCGACTCCATCCACCCGGGTGGCAATCGCTCGAACGGTGTCGTCGAGATGGACGGGTCGAAACCCAACTTCCTGCAACAGTCGCGCCAGTGTGCTTTTCGTGAAATGCCAGGGGTGGGCGTTCTGAAGATACTGCAGGATGTTTCCCTGATAGTTCCCTGAGATGGAACGAATTCCCGGGACCTCAATGAGAAGGTGGCCCCGCTCGGAAAGGATGCCCAGAAGGGACTGGAGAAATGGCCTGGGCGATGGCACATGCTCAAGGACATGAGAGAGCAGGATCAGATCAAAAGGACCCTTGTCACGGACCACATCAACCCCGCCTTCATACAGATCCAGGCCGAGCATGCGACCGTCCCGAAGGAAGTCGCTTCCCAGGTCACATCCGACACAGCGCTTACCCGCCTGGACAAAGGGAACGAGCATCCCACCCATGCCGCACCCATAATCAAGAACGGAATCATAGCTTAGGTTGTGGCCACCGAGAAACTCGAGGAACCCAGTCCCCTTCAGAACCTGGTCACTGAGAAACCGAGCGCGTGTGTGGGTGTACGGCACGGAATAGATGCTGCGGTAGTGGATGCCGTACAGCGTCTCCAACACTTCCTTGCTGTAATAGGGATCGCTCCTCATCAGTCCAGTCGTTGGGGAGTACTCGGTTCTGATTGGCAGACCATAACGATCCACAGTGGCAATGGTTGTACTGGGAGCAGTTGCGTCAAACATGTCCGGGTTGGCGACCCACGCGCCTGCCCCAAG
>CAZDYB010000985.1:0-1548 GCA_964509045.1 uncultured Akkermansia sp. | reverse complement strand
CATCGGCCAACGCCGCCACCAGCGCGTTCCTCCGCATCGCCAACGCCGTCGTCGCGCGGGTCGTCGCCGGGCCAAAGCAGGATACCAAAGCGGTCCGTTCGAGGGCTTGCCGGCCCAAGGGGGCAACCTCATGCCATCCCGACGCATGACGATGCGAAGCCGCCGAAGCGTGAAGCCACGCGGCCGACAACCAGCCGCGCGGATTGGGCCTTCAGGCGGTCGTCAGATGCCTGGCCTGAAAGCGCCCGCGGTGCTCCCTGAGGAAGGGTTCGTGGCCCGGTGACACCCACCGCAGCTTGAGGCTCTCCGCGATGCCAAGCCGGAGCTTCACCTCGTGGGAAATCGAGGGTGCGAAGATCGCCTCACCCGTGGCACCAAAGGTCATCAGGTGCCGGTCGAAGAGGGCGTCGAGGTGGGCGACCAGCAGGAAGCCATTGAACACGTTCAGGCGGTCGGCGTCGGTGGTGCACTCGGACCAGGCCCGCGCGTGGCTGGCTCGGAGGAGCTCCGGGACTGCGATGCCGGTGACGGCACAGGCCCCGCCCCAGTAATCCAGCAGGCTTTCCCGGAAGACGCCTTGGCCCACACGCTGGCGCACGAGCCGTTCGACTTCCGTCGAGGCCGTGGATGGGGAGAGGCCGAGGAGTTCCTTGGCGACGGCCTGCTCATAGGTGTGTCGAGGGAGGTCGGGCAAGGTTCGGGCGAGCCGCGCCGCATGGGCCAGGAGGTTTCCCAGGGCCCTTTCGGTGGGGGCGTGGAACGCGGAGCCAGTCGCCCGCAAATCGTCCCCGATCCGACCGAGTTCCTCGGTCAATCGGCCGGATGGAAGTTGGACGGTCCATCCCATCCCGCTCGCGTCCTGGCGCACCAGGGCGGTCGTGGGCCGAGGCGAGGGTGACGTCATCCAGCCCCTCGGAGGCGACCTCCCACCCGTTGTCGTACCCGGCCATGGTCACGAGGCTCTTCTGGAGGGAGTTCATGGGGGGCGGGGAATGGCGAATGGGGAATGGCGTTACGCGGTGGGGGAGATGGCGAGCAGGTTCAAAGTCAAAGGATCCGCTCGCCCCCGGAAAAAGGCCCTCAGGGCATTGGACCACAGTTCTTCTTCGGGTGCGACCTGTGAGAACAGCGTCATGCAGGATCGCAGCTTGCAGGCATCGATCTCACCCAGGATGTCGGCGGCTTTGAGGGTTTGGGCGTGTCGCAGAATGGCCCGGGTGCAGGTTCGAAGGCGTTCGCCCAAGACCGGGTGTTCGAGATAGGCGCGGGCTTCGGCAGCTCCTTCAACCCCGTAGAATCGGGCGCATTCACTCCGACCCAACCCGCGTAGCTGCGGGAAGATGAACCACATCCAGTGCGTTCGCTTGGACCCTTCCTGCAACTCGGCGAGAGCCGCTGGATAGAATTCCTCCTGGGCTTGGATGAAACGGTCGAGATCCTGGTGCTTGGCCATGATAAGCGGGGCTGGGCGCGTCGATTGTGGCAGCAAGTCATCAAGGCGACCAACGGTCCCATGCCTCCAGCACGAGGCGGCGGGTGCGGTATTCG
>CAZDYB010000984.1:0-1553 GCA_964509045.1 uncultured Akkermansia sp. | reverse complement strand
TGGCTTCGCAGGAGTGGGCCTATGAGGTTGCGTTGATCGGCCTGTATGGAACGCCGTATCCCGATGACATCGGACCCGGGAAGTTGTATCGGCAGGGGTATGCCGGGCCGGACCTGATCCACTACGCCTATGTGGATCTACCGGAGGCGCAGTATCCGGAGGTCTGGAGCTATTCGAACACGACGGAGTGGACGATTCCCTTGCGCAACCTTCCTTCGGATTGGGTTGCGAGCACGACGGTGACGACGAACAGCAGTGGGAATCTGGTGACCAACCTGATTCCGTCGGTCCACTACACGCACATCAACCTGCCGACCATCACGAACATCACGTTCAACATCGGGCCGCATGGCTTTGCCGATAAGCCGGCGGACTGGGTGGGCCGGCGTTATTCTCCGGGGAAGATCCAGCAGGCTATCTCGGAGCAGATCCTGGCGCATATGAGACTGCGGCGGGAGATCAACGACATGGCGGGGGATCTGGTGGTGTTGCAGAAGGCGATCGAGATCTTCGAGGCGGACAATGCAACCTATGACAAGATCCGGGGAATCAATACGGGTCTGATGGTGGCGGACGAAGTTCTGGAGAAGGCCAAGTTCGCCGACAGTCTGTACCAGAAGTTTCAAGACTCCGTGATCCAGAACATTGTCATCACCGGTCAGTCCACGTCCGATGCCTTGCCGAAGAGCCTGATTGCGGGCGTGGCGGCGGGCGGTGACCTTACCTTTGCGGGTCGTGCTGCGATCACTGCGGCGGGCCTTTCGCTGAAGGCTGGATTCGAGACGGCGGCCTTTGTGCGGTACACGATTGTCAATGCCTTGGAATTGGCGGTGAACACGGCACGGCGTCAGACCGAGTTTTGGTCCATAGCGCCGACCGAACGAGAGAAGGAGCTTCGCAGTGCGGTTCACGATCTCGGCAACAAGCTCGGGGACATGCAGGCCCGGATGTGGACGGTCAATGAGCGGCTTCGTGAGTATGATGACAAGCAGCGCGAGGTGCGGGCCTTGATTGCATCGGGCGACACCATCCAGGCCGAGCGCGAGATCTTCCGGAAGCGATCTGCGGCTTTGGTTCAGGGATATCGGACACGGGATGCGGCATTCCGGATTTTCCGGAATGAGAAGCTGGAGCGGTACAAGACCCTGTTCGATCTCGCAGCGCGGTACTCGTTGCTGGCGGCAAACGCCTATGACTATGAGACCGGGTTGCTGAACACGCAGGCGGGCCGCGATTTCAAGCGGCGCATGATCAGTTCCCGCGCGCTGGGGGTGGTTCGGGATGGAGAACCCCAGTTTGCCGGCAGCAACACGGGGGATCCCGGTCTTTCGAGTGCGCTTGCCGAGATGAAGGCGGATTGGGACGTGGTGAAGGGCCGGTTGGGCTTCAACAGTCCGGATGCGTACGGCACCACGGTGTCCCTGCGGACCGAGCGGCATCGGATCCGGCCTGGCGAAGAGGGGAATGTTGCCTGGCGTGACCTGCTGCATGGAGCGCGAATGAACGACATTCTGGCCGATCCCGACGTTCGGCGCTTCTGTCTGCAGGTGGAT
>CAZDYB010000983.1:0-1553 GCA_964509045.1 uncultured Akkermansia sp. | reverse complement strand
TTGCCTCACCCCGGTTCGGGGAACGTTGGGCACGGCACTGGATGGACCTCGTTCGCTACTGCGAGTCGCATGGCAGCCAGGGCGACCCGGAACTGCCGATGGCCTGGCGTTACCGCGACTATCTCATCCGCGCCTTCAAAGGCGATGTGCCCTACGACCAGCTTGTTCGCGAACACATCGCCGGGGACCTCCTGACGAACCCGCGTCTCAACCCCGCCGAGGGCTTGAATGAATCGATGCTCGGCCCGGCGCACCTGCGGATGGTCGAGTTTGGTTATGTCCCGGTGGACGCGCTGGATGATCAGGTGAAGGTCGTCGACAACCAGATCGATGTCTTCTCGAAGGCCTTTCTTGGACTCACCGTTTCCTGCGCGCGCTGTCACGATCACAAGTTTGATCCGATCAGCCAGAAGGATTTTTACGCGCTCTACGGTGTCTTCGCCAGCAGCCGTCCGGGTCAGGTCGTGGTGGATGATCCGGCCTTGGGGCGAACGAACCGGGCCGAGCTTGCGGAGTTGAAAGCAGCGATCCGCGCCGGTTTGGGCGAGGCCTGGGCCACAGCGGCGGAGCGGTTGGGGACGGACTTGCTCGAGTTGACCGCGCGCAACACGGAGAAGGAACGGGTGGCGGCGGAGATTCGACGGCTTTCCGGGGAAATCGCGGAGGTTGAATTCCGGGCGCGCGCGGAGCTGGCCCGGCAACGGGGGGCGGTATCTCCGAAACCACTGCCCGCACCGCTGGCCCAGTGGAGTTTCGAGGAAGACTTGCGCGATGCCATCGGCGGCATGCATGGACGGGCCGAAGGCGGCGCCGTGGTTCGTGGCGGCCGCCTGGTCCTGAACGGCACGAACGCGTGGGTCGTCACCGAGCCGCTCCCGGCCGATCTTCGGGAGAAGACACTTGAAGTCTGGGTGGCTCTGGACGGACTGGAACAGAAGGGCGGCGGGGCGTTGACGGTGCAGACGCCGGACAGCGAGCACTTCGACTCGATCGTCTTCGGCGAGCGGGAGACGGCCCGTTGGATTGCCGGGAGCGATTTCTTCCGTCGTACGCAGGACGTCGGCGGGCCGGCGGAAACCGCCAGGCCTGGTGAACTCATCCATCTCGCGGTGGTGTATGGAACCGACAATTCCATCACGCTCTATCGAAATGGGGCGCGGTACGGGGAGAGCTACCGACACGGCGCGTTGCAACCGTTTGCGGCGGGCAGTGCGCGGGTGCTGCTGGGCAAACGTCATCTGGCTGCGGGCGTCACGGCCCTGGCCGGCGAGATCGAGGAAGCCCGGCTCCATTCCCGTGCCCTCACGGCGGATGAGGTGTCTGCTTCGTACCAGGCCGGCGCGATCAGCGTGGATGCGGAGACGCTGGCCAGGTCCCTGACGCCGGCGGAGCTGGAGAGGCGGTCGGCCCTCCGCCAGGAGTTGGACCAGCTTCGAGCGGCCCAGGCCCGTCACGTCGATTCATCGAACGTCAAGGAAGCGTGGGATGCGGCGCTGGCGGACGCCGCGAAGGACCACGCGAGCCCGCTTCATCCGTGGGTGAAGTTGTCCGGC
>CAZDYB010000982.1:0-1556 GCA_964509045.1 uncultured Akkermansia sp. | reverse complement strand
AGGACCCCAGCGTGCTTCAGGAGCCACGCAATGGAGCACCTCCCACTCCCGATCCGTGCAGGACCACCGGTCCGCCCCAGACCAATGCGCTCCGCTATTCCACCAGTTGGCTGCGGATCAGTTTCAGTTCGCGCCTGCGTTTCGGGGTGGGTTCCGGATAGGCCATGTCGAGGCCCTTGAAAACGTCCAGAAGGATCTGGGCAATGATCAGCCGGGCATTCTTCTTGTCATCGGCGGGAACGACATGCCAAGGCGCGTCATCCGTGCTGGTGGCACCCAGGCACGCCTCATACGCCTTCATGTACTCGGGCCACAGTTTCCGCTCCTCAATGTCAGCGACACTCAATTTCCAGTTCTTGTCCTCGTTGTCGATGCGCTTGAGGAAGCGCTTGCGTTGTTCGTCCTTGGACTGATGGAGATAGATCTTCACCAGGCGGGTGCCGTTGCGGTGGAGATGCGCCTCCATGTCCGTTATCGAACGATACCGACCCTCCCAGACATCCTTCCCGTCCAACGACGATTCCGGCAGTCCCTGCCCACTGAGGATCTGTGGATGCACCCGCGCGATCAGCACTTCCTCATAATAGGACCGATTGAAGACGCCGATGCGCCCGCGCTCCGGCAGACGGCAGGTCGTCCGCCACAGGAAATCGTGCTCCAATTCCTCTGAGCTTGGCTGTTTGAAACTGAAGACCTGGCAGCCTTGAGGATTGACGCGGGACATCACGTGCCGGATGGCCCCGTCCTTGCCCGCGGCATCCATCCCCTGAAGGATCAACAGGACGGCATGGCGATTGGATGCATAGTGCAGTCGTTGCAGATCGCTCAGTTCCTGCACCCGACATTCAAGAAGCTGGTGATAGGCCTTCTTTGATTTCCAGATCGGCTTCACATGGGTCGGCCATTGGGTGAGATCAACCGGCTTGCCGGTGGGAACACGGAAATCGTCCGATCCTGTTTTCATGAATGGGGTCTGATGGGTTGTTCGTTTGGGTTGGATGAAGCTGTTTCAAGGATCTCCCGGACCTGTGAAAGCCGGTGCGCGAACCGGGTGCGGTCATGGGGAGACCCGATGGTGCGGGCGGCCACCTCCGCGATGCACTCCGCCTGTTCGGCAAGCACCCGTCGCCGATTCCCATCCGTTGTCAGGCCTGAAACGCCTTGAAGCGCGCCCAGCATCCCCAACAGGACTGCGACATTGCCTTCGGCACTGCCGCGGATCTCATCGAATGACTCAGCGACAAGGCTGGCAAAGGTCGGTCCAACGGCAATCACCCGCAGCTCGCCATCCTCACAACGGTATGCAGACGGGATTCCCTGGGCGGCCAATCGCGCCAGGATCGCTGTCAGATGATCCACGCACATCACGGCGGTCGTCGTGTCGTTGATGCCGGGCGAGAGGGCGCGCAACGCCATGTCCACCAGTTGGCGGATGCCGAAGGCGCAGTCCTGTTGGACCGTGCGATATCGGTCGATGTCATAGGCCTCCCGCAGCGCGGCAATGAGTTCCTCATCGGGCGGGCTCTCCAGGGCCAGCGAGGCAAGCGGGGTTTTCT
>CAZDYB010000981.1:0-1556 GCA_964509045.1 uncultured Akkermansia sp. | reverse complement strand
GGTTTGGGCGCCGGCAGCAGCGCGGGTCCCCCACCACCTTCCTCTCAGGCAACGGACCCTTGGTGCAGGTCCTGCAAAACGCCTTGCGTTCGACCGCGTTTGTCCGGGACATGCACGCCTATATTCGGGAGTACGGACTTCAGCGACCGGAACTCATGCCTCAGGAGCATGTCATCATCTTTGACGAAGCCCAGCGGGCGTGGGATGCGCCCAAGGTGGAGGACTTCTATCGCAAGAAGCTACCGCAGTTCACGGGACGATTGGATCGATCGGAGCCCGAACTGCTGCTCTCGGCAGCGACCCGGATTCCCGATTGGTCACTGGTCCTTGCCTTGGTCGGACATGGGCAGGAGATCCACACCGGTGAGGAAGGCGGCATGGTCCAATGGGCCGAGGCGGCGGCTCAGCACGGCGGATGGGAGGTCCATGGTCCGGCTCAGTTCGCTCGACTGTTTGAGCGGGTCGGAATCCCGTTTCATCCGGAGGACAACCTCGATCTCGACACCAGCCTGCGGTTTCACTCGGCCGTCGATCTCCACGACTGGGTGAATGAGTTGATTGACCAGTCGGACCTGGTTGCAGCGGGAATCCGTGCCGCCCGGTTGAGGGAAGGAGGCTTCCCCGTCTACGTGACCCGGGACCTGGAGACAGCGAAGGCCTATTTGAACGCGCGCTTCGGGCGTGAACGACTACGCAGGTACGGACTCCTGGCCTCCTCGAAGGCCAACAATCTCAGGTCGTTTGGCGTAGATCCCACCTTCCAGGCGACGAAACGCCTGCGGATCGGGGAGTGGTTCAATGCGGAACCGGATCATCCACGGTCCTGCACCCAACTGGAGGATGTGGTTACGGAGTTTCAGTGTCAGGGATTGGAATTGGACTTCTCGCTGGTGTGTTGGGGTGACGATTTCCGCTTCGAGCCTTCAACCGCGCGTTGGGTTCCACGTCCCGAGCGGAAATCCCGATTGCGTCGGGATCCCGATCAATTGCGAAGGAACGCCTACCGAGTCCTCCTGACCCGGGGTCGCGAAGGCATGATTCTCTGGGTTCCGCCCACGATGGACCTGGATGCCACCCACCACGCCCTGCTTGGGGCGGGCGCACTCGCGCTTGGCGAGGAGCGCATTGCGGCAGTCGCATGAACGGTGATCGCTGGGCCTCCTTCGATGAATCAGATGACGAGGGACGGCAGATCCGTGGGTTGTCCTGGATTCGGGAAGGGTGAGTTGCTCGAAGCAGCGCCGTGGCTTCAATCCATTGGGGCACGTGGAAACACTCCAATCATCGCATGGATCCAACGACAAAAAGCGCCCAGGGTGCGGAGATCGCCTTGCTGACGGAGAGGTTGCGGCGGTTTCGGAATGAGCGGGACCGGGGGCAGTTCAACAATCCGAAGGACCTGGCCGTCGCCCTCAGCATCGAGGCGGCGGATTTGTTGGAGCGGTACCTGTGGAAGTCTACGTCGGCCCGGATCTCGTCGTGCAGGACGGACGATTGGCTTAGTCACACGCGGCCTTCGAGCATGTCACCCAAAAGGTCGTCACGGTCAGCCTGCG
>CAZDYB010000980.1:0-1558 GCA_964509045.1 uncultured Akkermansia sp. | reverse complement strand
CCTTCATGTCCGCATCAATCAGGACCGGTACCGCCGGAGCGTCACCCGGCGGATGATAAACCTTCGATACCTGCTTCAATTGCAACAACGGTGTCGACATCCCCTTCACCCTACCCCGCCCAGATCCCAAGCGCCCGTCCGAAAAACACGGACACCCCGCTGGAGCAGCAACAGCCTGTTGCCATCGGGTTCCATTGCGCAGGCCGTCTCAGCCGGCATCCGGCCCCCGGATCCCCCTTGGGCCCCCCGCCCCGTCCCGGTATCCTCAACCCCATGTCGCAGCATCATTCCATCCGGTTCCATCCCCGCCCGCTACCCTGACCCGTGAGGACCCTCCATCTCCATCTCCTCCGCCAGACCCTCGGGACCCTCTTCGTCACCGTCGCCGTCTTCACCTTCGTCCTCCTCCTCGGCAACATCCTCAAGGAGATCCTCGATCTCCTCGCCAGCGGACGCGCCACCTTCTCCATCCTCGTCCGCGCCATCCTCCTCCTCATCCCGTTCGCCCTCGCCTTCGCCCTCCCCATCGGACTCCTCACCACCACCCTCCTCGTCTTCGGCCGGCTCAGCACCGACGGCGAAATCACCGCCATCCGCGCCAGCGGCATCAGCCTCACCGCCGCCGTCACCCCCATCCTCGCCCTCTCCGTCCTCCTCAGCGGCGTCTGCGCCGTCTTCAATGGCCACGTCGCCCCCGCCTCCCGCGTCGCCTTCAAGGAACTTCAACAGGAAGCCATCCAGGCCCGCGGCTTCGCCGGCTTCGCCTCCGGCCGTTACCTCGACTTCGGCTCCATCACCCTCTACGCCCGCGAAGCCTCCGGTACCAACCTCTCCGATGTCCTCGTCTATCAGGTCGCCGATGGCCGCCGCCTCCTCGATCTATGGGCCCCTTCCGGTTCCTTTTCCACCGACACCAACGGCTGGCCCATCGAACTGGTCCTTTACCGCGCCCAGGGCGTCATCCTGCGCGACAACACCCAGCAACCCATCTTCGCCGCCGAATGGCCCACCTCCCTGCGCGAACTCCGACCGGATGCCCTCGCCGCACCCAGACCCTCCAACATGACCTTCACCCAACTGCAATCCGAACTCGTGCGACGACGTGAAAAGGGCGAGAACGTCTCCCCCATCCTTGTCCAACTCCATCGACAGGTCGCCTTCTCCTTCGCCTGCATCGGATTCGCCCTCGTCGGCATTCCCCTCGGCCTCCGCGCCCATCGACGCGAAAGCAATCTCGGCATCGCCATCGCCCTGGTCCTCATCCTCGTCTACTACTCCTTCATCATCCTCGGTCAGGCCCTCGAAACCCGCGAGGCCGTCCATCCCCATCTCATCCTCTGGATCCCCAACTTCCTCTTCCAGGGCATCGGCGCCTTCCTCCTCCTCCGCGCCGATCGCGGCCCCCGTTGATGCCCACCAAGCGGCGAGTGCCACTCGCCGTCCCATCCCCTCCTTTTCGTGCCGTTCGTGCCTTTCGTGGTCCGAAAACTCCATGGTCTTCTGCCCACGAAACACACCAAACACACGAAAGGCTTCTCTCCATCCCGACCCCAATCTC
>CAZDYB010000979.1:0-1564 GCA_964509045.1 uncultured Akkermansia sp. | reverse complement strand
GTTGCGGGAGGTGGTGACCGTCACCTCCAGCTGATTGTCCACCGTGCCCGGGCTTGCTATCCGGTCGGCGATCTCACCGATGACCCGCTTCTCTTCAGCGCTGGACACCGGGCCGCGCAGGGTCACCTGGCCATCCCTGGTGATGATCTTCACGTTCCGCGCATTGACCGAAAGACCCTTGCCGGCCGTGACCTCCTTGCGGATCCGTGCCGTGATGGAGACGTCCGAGGTGCTGGTGCCCTGGTCAAGCGGCGTCAGGCTGCGTCCATCCCGGTCCCGCCTGTTCAGCCGGCTGTTGTCAGGCTCCACTCCTTCCGCACGGGTGAAGTACGGCTCAACCCGGTGCGCCTTATAGATGTGGGAGGTATAGGTTGGCTGATTGAAGTCCGGCCATTGGTCGCCCTTGAAATGCGGCGCATTCGCCAGGGCCTCCTTGGTGGTGTCCAACCTCAATGCTTCCCGATCCTCCGTGAATCCCAGCGCCAGCGGCGGCACGGCACTCAACTCACCGTTCATCCCAAGGAATCCGCCCGATGAGATCACCACCGCCACAATCCGACCCGAAGTCAGGTCCAGCAGCAGATTGTCGACCTTTCCAATGGTCTCATCCTGGTGGTTCTTGACCGACATCCCAACCAGCGTGCTGGCCTTCTGCACCTGCGCCAACCGGGCCACCGGAACCATGGACCGGTCGCCCACTGCCAGGTCGTTCCTGTTCCAGGTCCCGTCCGCATTGCGGATCGGTTGACGTCCAGCCGTGTCGGCCACCCCGGGCCTCGGCGTCCGGGTCGGATCGACCGCACCCGACGGCAGCGTCCTGGGCGTGTAGACACGGTTGGTCCGACTGTTCTCCATCACCACTCCGTCGCCATGGATGAAGCCCAGTTCGCTTTCCCGACCGTGATGCTGGTACACACTCTTCAGATGGTCGGCGTCGGAATGTTCGACCCAGCGACTCGCATCAAACTCGGGCGCTGCCTTCAGCTTCTCCTTGTTGGATTCGAGGTGAACCACCTTCTGTGCTGCGTCGTGATGCAACGCCGTGGGGGGCACCGCGGTCAGTCGGTCGCCAACTCCCAAGACTCCGCCGCTGGAGATGATCACGTGGAGGATGCGGCCGGACTCAAGGTCCACCCCGATCTCCTCGACCTTGCCGAGCTTCTCTTCCTGGTAGTTGTTGACGGTGATCCCGAGGATGTCACTGGCCTTGGCGGCGGCGCCGTAGGGCCTGGGCTGGGAATGCCAGGCGCCGTTGGTCTGGCTGTGGCCTGAATGGGTGGGGCTGGTGTGAGTGTTGTTCTGCGCAACCGCGGAGCAGGCCAGCAAGGTGACGGTGGAAGCAGTGATCAGGTGGAAGGTGTGTTTCATCAGGTGGACTCTTTTCAGGGATGACGGTCGCCTCTGGCCGACCCGGATCATTTACCCCGGCTTTCCTATAGGTTCGGCAACCCCTCCTCTCAATGGGGCCTAACCCGACCGGACCCTCCGTCCCCGGGCCACTACCCCGGGCCCAGCCGGAACGACCAATCCGACTGCAGGGTTCCGACCCAGCCACATCCTGTCC
>CAZDYB010000978.1:0-1566 GCA_964509045.1 uncultured Akkermansia sp. | reverse complement strand
AGTGCGCCTCCGGCCACCTGCTCTCCCCGCAGAACAGGATGAGCGCATGGGGTTGGGACATTGATCCCCGATTCATGGGGGAGGATCTCTGGAAGCGGGCACACGATCACGTCACCGGGAACTGCGTGGAATTGTGGCGCATGCTCGATGAGTTGTTCCCGAAGATCCGATTCCAATGTCAGATCGCCAATCCACCCTTCTCGATTCAGTGGATCTTGCCGGATGGCTCAACCGCCGACTCCACCGCATACACCTGGCGACGGATTCAGGACAAGGCGGCGGAGGACGGATTCGGATTCTTCATCGCCAACGCCAGCACCATTGAGCGGCTTGGCCTGCATCAAGAGCCCACCGTGTACCTTTACCAACGCTTTCCGGTGGGGATGTTCCCAGATGCCAACGTCGAGATCGGCGTCATCCATTGGTGGCGTCGTCGGGCCCCGACTGGAGTTGCTGGACCGACCGCTCCGCGGCTGTGTTTGACCTATAAAACGTTGAACCGCATGGAGCACGCGCCTTCCCTGAGCATGTTGCGCACCGACCTGGAGTCCTTGGACGGCGCTTCGCTCGCACTCGGGTGCGATGGTTCCACCGCTGCGGAGATCACGGATGCGTGGAATTCGATCCGATCAATCCTCCAGGAGGAGCGGGAGAATCGGCCGCCCTTCAACATCTACCTGCGCGACCAAAAGCTGGTGTGCTGGCTCTCCACCCGGTTGTGCATTCAGGAGGGTTTGAGCCTGGCCACCGTGCAGCGAATCATGCGCATCCATGGATCGCACCCGCTGGCGCTGGCTCCCGAAGCCAACACGCGTCGGACCCTGCGTGAGGTGGTCAATGCCGGGATCTACACCATCCAGCCCGAAGCCGAGGCAGCAATCCGGGATGCCTTGGCTCAAGTGGATCGCCTCGCGGTCCCGATCATGCCGGTGACCTCCTTCGAGGCGGTGGCTTATGCGGACGAGATGGATGAGATCCAGTGTCGGGCAGATTTCGAGAGCGCCGGTCGACCGCTGAACTTCAGCCCTGGCAGTCGGTACTGCCTGTCATCTGGGGTCTACCGCTTCACCGAGCGGTTCACTCGCACGAAGCTGGAATACTCGGAAAGCGAACAGACCACCGAAACTGTGGTTCACGAGTTCTCTCTGAGTGGAGAGGACCGGTACATCGAGGTGAAGGACGACTTCGGTGTCGTCCACCGGTTCATGGATCGCCCAGCGGATAAGCCCCAAGGCAACTGGCTGGAGCATCCTGAAAGCCTGCTTTGGCAGATCTTCGTCCAACCCAGCATCCCGAGCATTGCTGAATCCCTTCCCAACCAAGTCGCTGAGAACCACCGGAAACTATCTCTGATCGAAAGGACCATCGCCGCATGAACAGAAACGCCCTTCTCACCCATACGGCTTCTGCCGTCACCACTTCGGTACCTGAATCACGGGTGCCATCCCCGTTCCGTTACTATCCCGGGCAGTTCGACTACCTCGCCCGGGTCGGAGTGAAGGAGTCCGCGCTGATCGCAGCGGATGTTGGCACCGGGAAATCCCTCATGGCGGTCAGCCTCATCCG
>CAZDYB010000977.1:0-1567 GCA_964509045.1 uncultured Akkermansia sp. | reverse complement strand
GTGGGACGCATCGATGCCGTCCTCGCCGACAGCCCCATCGCCCAGGTCAATCTCATCGGCAACGAACAACTCCGCCCGGCGGGTCCACCCTTTGATCCCGGCCATTACGCCGTCGCAGTTCCACCTGGTGAAACCAATCTGCTGGCGCGCATTGACGACGCCATCCTCGACATGACCCGGGACGGCACCCTGCAACGCATCTATACGAAATACGGATTGTGGGATGTCGCCCAGGAAGGATTGCTGGGATGGCAACCCGACGGACTCCAGGCGCGACGACAGGTCTCCACGCTGCGCGAGTGGCGGACCTACCTTCCGCTGCTGCTGCGCGCTGCCGTCACCACCGTGTGGGTCACCTGTGGCGGCATGGCGATTGCCGTCGTCCTCGGCCTGGGCCTGGCACTGGCCCGGATCTATTCCCCCGCCCCACTGAGCTGGCTGGCCGTCACCTATATCGAGATCTTCCGCGGCACCCCTTTGCTGCTGCAGATCTACTTCATCTACTTCGGACTCGCCCAACAACTCGGATTCAAGCTCTCCGCCGGCCTGGCCGCCGTCATCGCCCTCGGCCTCAACTACGCCGCCACCGAAGCGGAGAATTATCGGGCCGGACTCCTCGCCGTCCCCCAGGGACAACTCGATGCCGCCCTCGCCCTCGGCATGAAACGTCGCGTCGCACTCCGTCGCATCCTCCTCCCCCAGGGCCTCCGCATCTCCCTCCCCTCCGTCACCAACGACTTCATCGCCATGTTCAAGGACTCGTCCATCGTCTCGGTCATCGCCCTCGTCGAACTCACCAAACAATTCCAGATCCGCGCCATCGACACCGGCGACTACCTCGGACTCGGTCTCCTCACCGCCGGCATCTACCTCGCCATGAGCTGGTCGGCTTCCCTCGTGGCCCGCCGCATCGAACGTGCCCTCCGCCCATGATCTCAGTCCGCAAACTCTCCAAGGCCTTCAACACCCATCGCGTCCTCGATGCCGTCGACCACGACCAGGCACGCTCAGAGTCTGTCGTCCTCATCGGCCCCTCCGGTTGCGGCAAATCCACCTTCCTCCGCTGCCTCAACCACCTCGAAACCCCCGACAGCGGCCAGGTCACCATCGACGACATCTCGGTCGACTGTTCCCGTCCCGTCTCCCGCGAACAACAGCGTCAACTCCGACTCCGGGCCGGCATGGTCTTCCAGCAATTCCACCTCTTCCCCCACCGCACTGCCCTCGAAAACATCCTCGAAGCCCCCATCCACGTACTGGGCCGACCCAGAACCGAGGTCGAACCCGAGGCACTCCAGCTCCTCGAACGGGTCGGCCTCTCCGACCGCGCCCACTACCGCCCCGCCCAACTCTCCGGCGGACAACAACAACGCGTCGCCATCGCACGTGCCCTCGCCATGAAACCCCGGGTTCTCCTCCTGGACGAACCCACCTCCGCCCTCGACCCCGAACTCCGAGAGGAAGTCCGCGACGTCCTCCGCCGCCTCGCCAGTGACGGCCTCACCCTCCTTCTCGTCACCCACGACCTCGACCTCGCCCGGGAGGTCGCCGACCGCATCCTCTTCTT
>CAZDYB010000976.1:0-1571 GCA_964509045.1 uncultured Akkermansia sp. | reverse complement strand
CGGTCAACCCCGCCAACAACATCGCCCGCTGGGACGGGAGCAGATGGCTGGCCTTGGAATCAGGTCTGGACGGCCCGGTCTATGCGCTGCAGGTCGAAGGAACCAATCTGATTGCGGGGGGGTACTTCCGTAAAGCCGGCGGTACGGAGGTGCTCCGTGTTGCCCGCTGGAATGGCAGTGCCTGGTCGCCCTTGGGGGCGGGGCTGAACTCTGGGGTGGTCGCCCTGACGATGTCGGGTACCAACCTCTATGCGGGTGGGGATTTCAACATGTCGGGCGAGACCCCCGTGTCTGGCATCGCCCTCTGGAATGGGCAGGCGTGGTCTTCCGTGGGGGACGGAGTGGTTGGGGGAGTCTTTGCCCTGGCCGGATCAAAAGGGCTTGTCTACGCCGGAGGGGCATTCGTTGGAGCAGGTGGTCTGCAGGTAAACTTCATCGCCCAGTGGAACGGAAGTGTCTGGTCCGCCCTGGGGGAAGGCATGGACAGCCAAGTGCATGCGCTCACGATGATGGGCTCAGACCTTTATGCCGGCGGCGTCTTCTCGACTGCCGGAGGAGTGACCGTCAATGGAATCGCCCGATGGGATGGGCAATCGTGGTCCGCTCTGGGTTCTGGCGTCAGCGAGGGGAATTCGGTGTTGGCGTTGAGGGTCTCCGGGACGGATCTGTATGTGGGCGGCACCTTCAGATCGGCGGGTGGCCAACCGGCCAACTCCATTGCCAAGTGGGATGGAAGCGCCTGGTCGGCCCTCGGGTCAGGAACGCAAGGGATGATCCACGCACTGGCGGTGCTCGGTTCAGACCTCTATGCGGGGGGTGACTTCATTTCGATCGGGAATCGGATCTCAGCCCACGCCGCGAAGGCGAGGATCGGCGTCAGCATTGTGGAAGGTGGCATACAGGGCAACCTGAGCTACGTGCCCGCAACGGGCTTCCGCTTCACCTTCACCGGCGGCACCCCAGGACAGTCCTACCGCATCCAGAGTTCGCCTTCCATGACAGCGGGTTCGTGGAGTCCGGTCACGAACTTCAACTACTCCGCGCCGGTCGTCCTCACGGACCCCGTCGTTGCCGGAGTTCCCGGAAGATTCTACCGCGTTGTCTCGCCTTGATCGGCCTCACGGATGAGGCCAAGGCCATCCCTGAACCATCCCGATGTGCCTCGACAGACATTCCGGTACTGCCCTGGGACCGCGGCCGTCCCCGGCCGCTTCGGAGGAACGAGCCCAGCGAGTCCGTAGGGATGGGGGAGTTTCGGACTCGCGGAGCCCATCCTTCCAGGAGTTCGTCCCTTCGAAACTGGATCCCTATCCCTTCCTGGCGAAGGAGCCGGACCGGCGAATCCAGTTCTCGCTGTCTGCGGATCGGGTCTGCAGGGGCGATGTACCACGTGATAGGAATCGCGGGGATCGGCGGGAACCGATCATCGGCGATGACCACGATGACGTTGGGGTGGATCGGGAACGGGCTGCCGATGGGGACGTGGACCTGCGTCTCAAACCGCTGCGGACAGCGCCGAAACCATCCATCGGAGCCCTGCGGTGCCCACGACAGTGTCCATGGTGCGGACT
>CAZDYB010000975.1:0-1571 GCA_964509045.1 uncultured Akkermansia sp. | reverse complement strand
GCTGGTGGATTTGGCGCGCGAGGCATTCGGTGTGGTTGGTCCCTGCGGTTGACACACTCTTTGTGTGGAATAGCGTGAGGGAGTGGCAACCAATCTCCAGATTGATGACGAACTGCTCGCGGCCGCGCAGCAGGTGGGTGGGTTCAAGACGAAGAAGGAGACGGTGAATCAGGCGCTGGCGGACTTTGTGAAGCGGCGTGGGCAGGTGCGGGTTCGCGAACTGTTCGGAAAGATGGATCTGCATCCGGGATTCAATCCGAAGGAGTTGAGGGCAAAGAGGTGAGGATCCTGGCGGACTCCTGCGTGTGGTCGGCGGTCCTGCGGCGCGGCAGCCTGCCTCTGGATCCAGTCCGGGCTGAGATGGAGAGATTGATTGGGGACGGCGCGGTTGAGTTGGTCGGGCCGATACGTCAGGAGGTGCTGTCCGGTGTCCGGTCCGAATCCCAGTTTGAGGCTCTTCGGGAAGCGCTGGATCTGATTCCGGAGATCGGGATTCGGAGTGAGGACTACGTGGAGGCGGCACGGCTGTATAATTTGTGTCGCAGCAGGGGGATTCAGGGTTCTGGTGCGGACTTCGTCATCTGCGCGGTAGCCATGCGCGAGGAGGTTCCGGTGTTCACCGTGGACGCGGATTTTGAGCGCTATGCAACGGTGTTTCCATTGCCGCTGCACCGGTTGGAATCTCCGTAGTGGAATCCTTCGGAAAGCCCCCGCGCGGGGGCTCATTTTTGGGCAATGGATCGAGCGAGAAGACTTGCCATTTCCGGCAGTCCCCAGGCGTGGAAGCTCGGCATCCACCCTTCAGTTGGTAACCATCCGCCGCCAACACGTCAGGACTCCAGGACATGGCGTGTCCACCCACCGATGAGCATTGAACACCACCATCGGAATCCGCCCGGGACATCCGCATCGTCTCCCGACGCGTCGTTCCGCACCACGCGCTGGACCCGGGTCGGACGCGCCAAGGCGCCCTCGTCCGAGGGTCGCCGTGCGCTCGCGGAGTTGTGCGAGGCCTATTACGCGCCGGTCGCCGCCTTCCTCCAATGCGAATTGCGGGATGCGGACGCCGCCCGGGACCTGGCCCACGATTTCTTCGCAGGGATGCTCGCGGGCGGCACCATTGACGGGGCTGAGCCCGGGCGCGGCCGTTTTCGATCCTACCTGTTGGGCGCGGTGAAGCATTTCCTCTCCCATCACCGCGAGGCCGCAGGACGGCTCAAGCGTGGCGGTTCTTCGGAACGCGTGCCTCTCCACGACACCGGGACCGGCGAGGACCGGCCGATTGCCGACGCCAGTTCGTTGTCACCCGATGCCGCTTTCGACCGGCAGTGGGCACTGACGGTGCTTGCCCACGCGCTCGAATCCCTGCGTCAGGAATGCGTGGCCGAAGGACGCGCGGAGTTCTTCGAACGGGTCAAACCCTGGCTCACCGGCGACGCCGCCCACGGCGACCAGACCGCGCTCGCCGAACGGTGCCAGATGAACCCCAACGCATTGAAGGTCGCGATCCACCGGTTGAAGCGCCGTTTTCGCCAACTCCTGCGCGATGAAGTCGCGGGCACGCTCGCCGA
>CAZDYB010000974.1:0-1572 GCA_964509045.1 uncultured Akkermansia sp. | reverse complement strand
TGCCCGCATCCCGATGCGAGCTGCCAACGGGAAGGTAGCGCGCTCCGCCACGCAGGGAGGCAAAGAGGCCTGGGGTGTGACTCAGCAGGACCGTATGGGAGCCACCGGTATAGGTTCCGGCCGGTGAATTGGTGAACTGATGAAGAATGGAATTGCGGATCACCAGAGCGCCGCTGTTGGCAAACACACCGCTGACGGCAAGCCGATTGGCACTGTCGATGGTGGCGTGCTCCACCAGGGCAGTAGCGGCTCCTGTCCCTCCGAAGACTCCCGTGGAAGCTCTGGCCACGAGGATGTTCTGGGCAGACACGGCAGTGCCGGTCGTCATGCGGATCGCCTCCCCGACGTCCACGAACTGGGCGTGTCGGAGGGTGTGTCCAGTGCCGGTGGCATATTCAACTCCCCGTCGAAGATTCCGAACTCGAAGCCCATTGATGGTGGTGCTGGTGGGACCATTGATCCTGAGGCCAGATCCGGCATAACCGGCGTGAACTCGTGGCGTGGTTTGCCCGGGGGCAGTCTCGCCAAAGCCTGAATCGTCCCTCGCCGTGAGGGTCACCGGCATCAGTGCATTGGCCCGCCAATCGAGGCTGCCCCTGACTTCGATACTGGCGGCGGTGCTGGTGTCGAACTTCACGCAGGCACCCGCTTCGAAGGTGGTGGTCCCATGCAAGATCGCTGTGCCGGTGACCCAGTACATCACGTCACTTCGGAAAATCTGATTGGTCGTGCCGGTGACCAGCAGCAGGTAATCCAGAACCAACCCAGGTCGGCCGAGACGTTCAACCCGGGCCGTGTCCCGCTCCGGATCGAGCACTTGGAAGGGGGCGGTGTCGCCATCCCGCCGGACCGGTCGCGCGGCCTTGGCCCACATCGCCCCTCGCGACGGTGCGGTGACGGAACGGGCGTCGGCACCGTCCGGGCCGGGTGGAAGGACATCCAGCGAATCGCCCAGTTTCAGCACGGGCACCGCCTCGACCAGGAACCGTCGGCCGTCGGGTTCCTGAACCCATTCCTTGACCATCAACCCGAGGCTCTCCTGCTCGCCGCCCAGATAAAAGTAGCGACCGGTACCGATACGCGCCGAGCCGAAGTCCAGTTCGATGTCAGCGCCTTCTGAGGTCTCCGCCGGGCTATTGGCCTGATTATCGGTTGCGGCGGTTAGGGAACGAACCCCGGCGTCGAGCGGTTCATCAAACTCCGTCCAGACCTCCAAGCGGGTGGTGTCGGAGGAAAGGCCGAAAGTTTCCGGGGCTGGCGGAGCTTCCCGCAACACGATGTCCTGCTCGAAGCCAGCGCGGGTATAGGTATAACGGAGATCGGCGCTGACGGCTCCCTGGAGAGCATCTGGATAAACGATCACGTTGGTGGAAACGAGCAGGCCGGTGGAATCCTGGATGCCGGCGAGCAGGACGGTCTTGCCGGTGGCGAGATCGTGCCAACCGATTCCATGGACATGACTGGAGAGGAGTCGGCCATCGGGAAGCCGGAATTGGACGGCGGCGAAGGTATTGGGGTTGGCGGCGAGGGTGACCCGATGGGTTCCCTGCCAGGCGCGCGCGGCACCGGGCA
>CAZDYB010000973.1:0-1572 GCA_964509045.1 uncultured Akkermansia sp. | reverse complement strand
CCGCACCATCCGGTACCGCCAACCGTTCACTGTGGGTACGCCCCGCTCCCACCTCGCCGGAAACCTCGAGAACCCGACTCCCGGGCAATCGCAACACCCGGACCCCCGCCACCCGGTTCGTCGGGACCGTCCGTACCGTCGAGCGGATCTCGAAAACCCCATCGAAAGGAGAGGTCCGGATCACCGCCTCACCTCCGGCCGCCGCAGCACCGATCACCACCAACCGACAGGTGTTGTCTCCGAAAACCAATCCACCCACCGGCGCCCCATAACCCTCCTGCAAATCATCCCAGTTCCATCCCGGCCCATAAGGCGTCGACCGGAACCATTCATCCCGTACCACAATCCCGCCCTGGATCGAACGGACGCCCGCCTTCTCCAACGCCTCACGAAACTTAGCCAGGGCCTTGAGATCCAGCAGACCTTCTCCCGGGGCCGGATCGCCGCCCCCATCAACCCACAGATCTCCAGGCAAAAGGCCGTCGGAATTCGGCCGACCCGATGCCAACAATCGGGTTTCCCATACGTGATTCGTCCCGAACCGATCCAACGCCATCGCCACCGTGAACAGCTTGGTGTTGGAAGCCGGAACAAAAAGGCGGGTGGCATTGGTCTCGAACCAGACCCGGCCGTTGTCCATCGAAACCACCTGCACTCCCCAGGTCGATCCCGGCGCCCGGGTGGCCGCCAACGAAGCCGTCAGCGCTTTCCTCAATCCCGCCAGATCGGAAGTCGCAGCTTCAGCCGAGCCCGCCCCTCTGGCCGCCTCTTGCCCGAGCAATCGACATGCAAGAAGACCGATCGCACCCCAACCCCACAGCCAACTCCCCATTCCCCGTCCAGCTATCAGCCGCATCGGGTTTCCCTACCGCAGTTCAACAGTCTTTGCCAGACCGGCAAGCCCGGGAAAGACATCAAAGCCGCCGCCTTTCCGGCGAAGCATCTCATCCGTGCCCATCCGTGGTTCAAAACCCCGCTCTTGAACTACGGATCTCACAGATCGACACGGATGAATCAGGGTACGGAACCTGTCCCTGATCAACCCCCCGCCCCTTCGTGGCTTCGTGTGAGAGGAATTCCGGAAGGGGAGCCTGTCCCCGGGGAATCCCTGTGGTGAAACCTGCCGAATGGAGAGGCATTGAGGTGCGGGATGAATCCCGCGCTCCCACGGGGAACCTCCAGCCTACTTCGCCACGTCCTGCAACAAGGTCTTCAGATCGTCCGCCGGCAGTGCCTTCAGCGCTTCCTTGATCTGATCCACCGTCAGGGTTGCCGGAGCCGCCGCACCGTCTCCACCCCCCGACACCGCGATCGTCTCCAGTTCGGTGGCCGCCCACGGATCCACCCTGGCCGCAGTCGCTGTCCGGATCGCCGCCACCTCCGCCGCTGTCACCGCACTCGCCTTGTTGCCGAAGGAATTACGGATATAGGTCACGACATTGGCGATCTGGACATCATCCATGCTGTCGCGAAAGGCGTTCATCTGGTTGTTGTAGGTCGAACCCTTGACGGTGATCGGGCCGCCCAACCCGTGAAGCACAATACGGATGATGCGGTTCGGACCCTCGGCCA
>CAZDYB010000972.1:0-1573 GCA_964509045.1 uncultured Akkermansia sp. | reverse complement strand
GCGCGGGCGTGGTGCGCGTGGTCCGGGTCGATGAGCGCGAGCCAGAGGTTGAGGTCGGGGACGTCAATTGCCGCCATGGGCATCCTCGGCGACGAGCAGGGCGTCGATTTCGCGGTTGGAAAGGACGGGGTGCGGGACGCCGGTGGCTTTACGGATCACGGGCAAGGGGCTGCGGGGGCGGGCTTCGGCCCGGGCGGCGGCGGTCTGGGCGAGGCCGGCCTGGAGGATTTCGGCGATGAAGTCCTTGAGCAGCACACCGCGCAGGGCGGACCGGGCCTTGAGTTCGCGAAACAGCGGATCGGGCAGATCGAGGGTGGTTCTCATGAAAACATCTTTATGCGAAAATGCGTGGCATGGTCAAGAAGGGCGGCGATCGCCCCGCGCAGCTGGTCGGCAGTGCCCCAGAGGGTGTTGCCCAGTCCGACCCCATTGCCTCTCCTCATCTCAGCCCCCGGCAATACACCTCGTACACCGACACCGGCCCTCCCACGAAATACGGCGTGGAATCCATGTTGAACCGGCGCGTCGCCCGATCAAACCGGAGCGTCACCGGCTTGCCCGGTGTATTGGGGTCATAGGCCGCAAACCGGATCCGGTCCGCATCCTCCTCCATCCCGACCAACAGCAGGGCGTGGTTCACCCTCAATCCCGGGAAATCCACCACGTGAACCGCCGGTGCCCGGTGATCTTTCAAACCCTCCACCAACGCCTCGGCCTCCCGCTCCTGACCCCGACCCGTGAACGGAAAGATCATCCGCCAATGCCCGCGTTGCAGATAGCTGCGCCATGCCCATCCGCTCTCCTCCTGGAACAGGCGCGGCCATGCCCGGCTGAACTCCGCCAGGTTCCCGTACCCTGGAATCCGCACCCGCTTCCCCTCCGGGCTCACACCCCGCGGACTTCGCCCCACCACCTTCCGGATCAACCGCCGATTCCCCGCCTCATCCCAGGGTGCCGATCCCGCATCAAACTCCGCGTGGGCGTGGAACTGCTTCACCACCCGCACCAGGACAAAGCACCGCAGCGAATAGGTCGGCGGCGGATCCCGCGGCACATGCACCTGCTCACCCGTCATCGGATCCACCCCATACGACCACACGGTCTCATTGGTGATCGACAGGGTATCGCCGGGAAAAGTCATCGCGCGATTCCCCGTCGGCCCCCGCCCTGCACATCCACCCACCCCCATTCCCACCAGCAACAGGAGCCCGACCCAGAAGCCATTCCCCATGCCCACGACAAATCCCGACGCCCAGCCACCCGAGGTTCCCAGCCGGATCCCTGTTCCCGATTCATTCATCCTGAAGCATGTAGTTGCATTCACAGATCACACCGATTGCGCAGACAGGCAGAGGATTGAGCAAGACGCCGGGCACACCTTGCGGATGTGACATCCGACCGGATCAAGAGACGAGTCCGGCGCCGTTCCATCTGTGAGATCCGTGAAATCGGTGGAGAACCCAAGAGTCGTTTTAAGGTTAATTAATCTTGCCCCTTCACGCAATAGAATGCCAAAAACGCCCCGCAATGCTGGACGCGTTCTTGCGCGATGTCGTCTCCCGTTACCCCAACA
>CAZDYB010000971.1:0-1584 GCA_964509045.1 uncultured Akkermansia sp. | reverse complement strand
CGTAGTAGGCGAGGCACTCGTACACCTTGGCGCGTGTCAGGCTGGGGAAGGCCTGCACCACTTCATCGATCGAGCAGCCAGTCCGAATCATGGCCACGACATCATGGACACCGATCCGGGTGCCCTCGACAACCGCGTGTCCACCTCGAACTCCCGCCTTCCGCACGATGTACCGATAACTGGTCGCGATCATGACGACAGGTTAGGGCAGATCGATTGCCTCAGGCAATCCCGGTGCCGCAGGCCACTGTTGACCGCAGGACAGCACCTCCGATCCCGGGCTCATGTATCCACGGCACCTGCGCCCCCCGAGTCCTCACGGGCACCTTCACCCCCATCCGTGGTACCACTTCGAAACGGTCCCATCCGCCTCCAGGGGAGGCAACGTTACCTTTCGATATCCCGCCTCCGCATGGACCAGGATGCACTCGTGCTGTCGAAGCTGGGTCAGCTCCTCTGGCTTCTCGTGGAATTCGTCGACCATCCGCACGCTCACCGAGCGACGTCCGCCATACCAGGAGTACGTCTTCTCACGCTTGCGGCCGCGCCCGATGAACTCGGCGCTCGCCTTGGAATCCAACTCGTCGGACGCCCCGAAGATCAAACGGTGGCGGAGGTTCAGCGTGTACACGCGCGCCCGGTCCGCCCCCAGGACCGGCACGAGCGACGTCGTGCTCTGCGTCGCCGCGATTACCGCGACCCGCGCCTCGCGGAGGACATCAATGACGTTGTGATCGCTCATGCCGTGTTCGCTGACGGTCACGAACTGCTGGCACTCATCGGCGACCAGGACGAGGAGGTTCCGGTTCTGTCGCGCCTTCTGGGCAAGATCGAAACGCGCGAGGGCGTGGTTGAAGAACAGGAGCTTCAGGAACGTGGCCACGAAGCGCCGCTCCGTCTGATAGAGCTGGGGCATCGCCACACAAACAATCCGCCCCTCGTCCACTTCCCGCATCGAAAAGGTCGAGTCCCGGCAGAACACCTCGGCAATCGCAGGGACGGTGAAGTGCTGAAGGTAGTTCCGGACCGTACCCACCACACCGGCCAACTGTTCCAGCGGTTGTGCCAGGTACTGTTCGAAGTGCTCGACCAACGCACGGGACCGGAGTCGGGCCATGGCCGCCCGGGCATCCGACGGGTTCAGCAGCAGGTTGTGGACGTTTTCGAGAGTCACCGGAAACCCTGCCTCGTCGAGGGCCTCCAACCCCTTGGCGATATGGATCTGGGCCGCGCTGCGAAAGAAGCTCTGCTCATTCTGGTTACCCATCGCCACCGCCGTGTCGACGACGCACCGCGCCAGGGTCGAGAACGGGACGCTGCGATCACCCACCAGATTGAACCGATGCCGGGTCTTGGCCCCCACCTGCAACAGCACCACATCCTCGGCACGTCCGACGTGACGGGCCATCTCAACGATCGTCTCGTGCAACACGCCCTTGGCGTCCACGCACAACCCACCGAATCGTCGGTCATTCTTGAACAACTCCACCAGAATCGGCACCAACCCGCTCCGGGTCTTGCCCTTCCCGGTGGCCCCGGTGATCAGGACATGCTGACAGAGTTCATGAGCCGTCCACCGAAAAC
>CAZDYB010000970.1:0-1589 GCA_964509045.1 uncultured Akkermansia sp. | reverse complement strand
ACCCCTTCCTGACCTATCCTTTGGGAGTCTGGGTATCGATCCGCCCGACCGAGGCGGCATCTGCGGGTTTGTCGCGGAGACCTGCTGCCACGGCAGCACCCGGACCGGGATTCGTGACGCTTCAACCACCCTTGCGACTATCCCGCACCCCGGCTGCTACAACGGCGCTGCTGGCGAGCCGGTTGAGCGGCATCGCCCCCGGGGCATCGGGAGTGGTAAGCCTGCAACCCGGTGGCGGCTTCTCCGTATCTCCAAGCCCCAGCCCTGCCTGGCTCCTGCAGGGCAATACCGGGACCGGGGTGGCGGATTTTCTTGGAACGATGGATCCCAACCCGCTGGAAGTCCGGGTGAACGGAGTCCGCGCCCTGCGAGTGGAACCCACTGGTGGCACTGCGAACCTGATTGGCGGATTCGCTGGAAATGAAGCCCCGGGAGCCGTCGGAGGCGTCATCGCCGGTGGCGGCGCCGCAGCAGAGACGAATCGGTTGACCGCTTCGCATTCGTTCATTGGCGGTGGCCGCAGCAATCAGGTGGACGGTGCGCTGTCGGTGATTGGCGGCGGCATCGGAAACCGGGCCGCCCAAGGGAACTCGGTGATCGCAGGCGGACGGTTGAACGTGGCGGACGGTGCAGCAACATCGGTGGGCGGTGGCGATGGGAATCGGGCAACCGGCAATGGTGCGACCGTTGGAGGCGGGATTGGCGGGGCAGCAGACGGCGCCGGCGCAGTGGTGGGCGGAGGTGAGTTCAATCAAGCCAACGGGTCGGTCGCGACCGTTTCTGGTGGCTCCGGCAATCTTGCTGTCGGGCCCGGAACAACAATTGGCGGTGGGATTGGCAATCGGTCGGAACTGGACCTGGCGACGGTTGGAGGTGGCGGGGAGAACCTGGCCCGCCATATGGGTGCAACGGTGGCCGGCGGCGTCGGGAATCAAGCTGACAGCTCCCACGCGGCGGTAGGCGGAGGTGGAGCCAATTTCGCCATGGCGCCCTTCAGCACCATCCCGGGTGGAACCGGTGCACGAACGACGGGATTCGGGCAGGTGGCCCAGGCGTCCGGTCCCTTTGCCATGACCGGGGATGCACAAACCTCGGTGTTCACCCTGCGCGGGCTCACCACCGACAACAGCGGGGCGTTGTCGCTCGACGGTGCAGGCGCCCAGGTAACGGCGCCTCCGGGAAGCAGCCTGACCTTCGTCGCTCTGGTGGTCGCCCGATCCCAACCACCGCCTGGCTCGGCATCGGGCACCTACACGGCGGGGTATCGGGTGCGCGGAGTGGTGGCTAACGACGGTGGTGGTGCCCGATTTGTGGGAACACCGGTCGTGGAGGAACTGGGCGAGGATCTTCCATCCTGGTCAATCATCCCACTCGCGCTCGTGGATCGACTGATGTTCGAGGTCTCCAGTCCCGGACTCCTGGATCCGGTCCGTTGGAGTGCCCGGCTTGAAACCGTCGAAGTTGCCTGGCCCCCAATTCCCTCCCCCTGATGCCATGAACCGCGAACAATCCCTCCCACGACTGATCTGGAGCGGCGTCACGACGTTGTTCCTGGCTGGCGCCGGACAACACGGTCTTGCCAACGGATG
>CAZDYB010000969.1:0-1590 GCA_964509045.1 uncultured Akkermansia sp. | reverse complement strand
TCGCGCGACAACGCCTCGCTATTCCCACCGGGCGGATCATTCCCCACGAACAGCACCAGTTCACGCGAGAGGACTTCCGCCGCCAGCACATGGGAAATAGCGTAGTTCACCGACGGATCCTTCCCGCCCAACGCATCGACCGGCACCACCGCAAAGTAATGATCCGTCCAGGGCGCCAGACCGTTGGTGGTCCAACCCAGGGTTCCCGCCGGAACCGTCGCAACCGGTATCCGGCCCAGCACGCTGTTGAACTGGGTCGAGGCAAGGTAGATGTCGTACCGCACCACATCCCGCTGCCGGAGCTCGGGATAATGACTCCAATCCAACGTCACCCCTTCTCCCGTTGGCGATGCTCTCGCCACCAATCCCTCCAACCGCACCGGAATCTCCGGCGTGGTCACCATCAGGCTCAGTTCCCGCGAGATCACCTCGGGAAAGGGCGTCACCCCATCCCGCCCCACATGGAACGCCACCTCCCGCGAGACCACCTCCTGCGCCCCATCCGATTCCACCCCGCCCACATGCAAGGATACCTCCCGCGAGAGCACCTCCCGCACCAGGACGGTCTGACCCTGCCCCAGGACAACACCGGCCAACGCAAGACACGCCAGGAACCCGGCGCAGAATTGGGAAACACGGACGCCCATGGGAAGGTGTGATGGCAGTGGATCCGAAGCGTCAACCCGGGCTCAGGGACGCTTGACACGGACCTGAACCGCCGAGTTGCCCGTATTGACCGGGATCTCCGCCGTCCATCGGAGTGTCAGCGGATTCGGACTCAGCACCTCGGGATTGCCGGCCGCCAACTCGGTGTACTGGGAATTCGATCGGGGTGTGACCCGGACCAATACCTGCGATTCCGGCTCCACATTCACCGTCTCCACCACCACCTGCGTCGTCGCCACCTGCGGGATGGCCACGTCCGGTCCAAAGGCGTCGAAGGATGCCTTGGGATCCGATGGCGATGACACCCCGCCAATCGAGACGATCCGTGCCGTCGGCCCCTCCGCAGGAAGCCACAGCAAAGGCGTCGCGCCGTCCAACAACGGCACCACGCTGGCGTCCGGCGTGATCTGCAACGTGCTGGTGTTCGAGGCCCGCTCGATCCGGATCCGTCCGACGCCACTTGAGTAGTCCCATCCAGCCCCGCCCAACGCCCGAACCACTCCACTCCCGGAAAGTTGTCCGCACACCAACCGGACCCCGCCACCGCTTCCACCACCCGCATTGCCGGCGCTGCTTCGGCTTCCGCCGTTGGCCGTGATCACCCCGTTGAGCAGAAGGGTTCCCTCACAGGCGATCAGGATGGCTCCACCGCCACCGCCACCGCCCGCAGGTTGGTCGCCATCCCCACCACCGCCCGATCCGCCCAGCAGGGGAACCAGCGACGGATTCCCGTACGGTGCCGGCCCCGCATTCCCGGCACTCCCATAACTCCCGCCGTAGCCTTGATTGTGCACGAATCCAGCCCCCCCCACCCCCAACCCCGCGCCCGCCCCCCAGCCCGGTGCCGTGTACCCCGCCCCACCGCGGAATCCGCCCGGTCCCGGCTCAGCCAACAAAGGCGGGGTCACCCCATTCCGCCCATCG
>CAZDYB010000968.1:0-1595 GCA_964509045.1 uncultured Akkermansia sp. | reverse complement strand
CCAGCAATTGAGTTCCGACTTCCCCGGCCTGGGTGTCTTCGCGCCCGACGGAACCCACGCCTTTGTTGTCCACAATCACCGCCGGCTGGCACGGATTTCTGTTCCTTCCTTGAACCCCGATGCCGTCTTCGAGGCCCCCGGCGAGGCAAACTTCTACGCCCTGGACCATCACCCCGCCGAACGCGTGCTTCTGGCAGGCTCCGACGATTCACGGATCTTCGTATGGCGGCTCGACGCCCTGGACCGGGCGCTGGCGGAACTCGGCATTCCTCCGGTCGACACCCCGGCCATCACCGCCCCGGGCCGCTGGGGTGATTCGCCGCTGCGCTGGGTGTTGGTGGCCTTCGCCGGCGCCGCAGTGCTGGCACTGCACACCCTCTGGCGACAACGCGGACTGATCCACGACTCCCTGC
Source organism: uncultured Akkermansia sp. (assembly GCA_964509045.1). Classification (GTDB taxonomy): domain Bacteria; phylum Verrucomicrobiota; class Verrucomicrobiia; order Limisphaerales; family UBA9464; genus UBA6176. The sequence continues at coordinate 1,182 of CAZDYB010000968.1, read as the reverse complement.
GGATCGAGTCGCTCGTGGCGGAACGCAACCGGCAACTGCTCCAGGCTCGCGAGGAACTGCTCCACGGCCACAAGATGCAGGCTCTCGGCCAGATCACCGCCGGCGTCGCCCACGACCTCCGGAACCTGCTCTCGGTCATCAGCCTCTCCAACGGCCTGCTCCATCGCGGCGTCGCCCACGACCCCAACCTCGCCGAAGAGGCCGCCGCCGTGGACAAGGCAGTCGACCGCGGTCGCAACCTCGTCCTGTCCCTGCTCGGCTATTCACGCAGGGCAGACCAGGAATCCACCTCCGCCGACACCGTTGCCGTGGTCAAGGACCTGCTCCAATTGCTCGGCCGCAAGTTCTTCAGCGGCATCCGTCTGGACCTCGCCCTCGCTCGCGATCTCCCACCGGTGGCGATTCGGGAATCCCACCTGGAGCAACTGCTGCTGAACCTGTTCATCAACGCCTCCGAAGCAATGGATGGCCACGGCACCCTCCACGTGAACGTCGCCGTGGAACCCCCTCCCGCCGGCACCGACTGGCTGACAGTCCGGACCCCGGGCTCCAGCTCCGGGGTGTTGCTTCGGCTCGTGGATTCGGGTCCTGGCATTGCTCCCGGGTTGCTGCCGAGAATCTTCGAGCCCTTCTTCACCACCAAGGCCCGGGGCGCCACCGCAGGAACCGGACTCGGACTCTCCACGGTGTTCTCCATCGCTGAACGGGAAAACCTGGGACTCGCCGTCCGTTCCCGTCCCGGGCAGACCGAGTTCGCCCTTTTCCTGCCCCGACTTCGGGAGCCTCACAGCGCCGACCAGACGCAACCCGCCCCGATCCCAAACCCCGAGGCTTCGGTCGATTCGAAGAAAGCGCACGTCACTGCCCGACATCAATCGGGCATCGATCCGTAACGCTCCTCCAGCCAGCGCGCCTGGAGGGAGACCAGGCGGCGCGGATCAATCTGGGCGAACGCCGCACGCGCCAGCTTCCATTCCTTGCGCGCCAGATGGATCTCGAACCACGCCATGTGGTACACGGACGTCTCGCCCACCCCGAGGTTGAGCGTGTTCATGCCCCGCAAAAGCGCTTCCGCCTCGGCCAACCGGTCATTCTGGATGAGGGCCAGGGCGTGGTTGAGCTCGGCATCCGGGGACGCGCCCCGGGCTCGCAGGAGGCTTTCCGTCAGCTTCAATGCCTCCG
>CAZDYB010000967.1:0-1595 GCA_964509045.1 uncultured Akkermansia sp. | reverse complement strand
GTCTGCCGCGTGTGGTGGATGGGTCAGGGATTCCGGCCGATTGTCCCGCTTCACCTTATCCGGGCTTGGCTTTCCGGGAAGGGCCCGGATCGTCCTTTGGCGACGATGCCCATCTTGGTTTGCTGCCGGGATGGCGATACACAGAACCACGCCTCTAATGTTTCAACAAGGCAACTCCGCCACCCTGCCGCGACAACGCTTTCCACATTCGTTAGGTTAGAAGGTCTCATAGTCATCTGATGTGATCTCACGATAGTCGAACAACAGCTTCCATTGATGAAACATTATGGGTGATGTCAGAGGGAGGTCTACTTCAAGAAGCGTTCCATTGATCGTTGGTTCCTGGTCGGCGGCGGACCAGAACGTCAGGTCCGGGCTAGATCTGAGTTGGTATCCGATGCGACTGTCCTGCTGAATGGACATTCGAAACACACCGCTACCGTCTGGAATCCCGAAGCTTCTCTCAAGAGACTTGGAGGATTCGGCCAAGACCGCTATGAGGTTGAGGTGCTCGAAGAAGAATTCGAAGCAATGCCGTTCCACAGTCTTCCCTCCGATTTCCGTGTTGCTCCAACCCTGAATTCTATCCTGCGGACTGGCGATAGGTTGAGGGAGGGGACGACCGTTTCCGTTACCGGGGAGGAAGCTATGCCCCGCACCGATTGGCTCCATGTAACTGTAAGTAAACGTTACGCCCTCGCTTTCCAGTCTGTCCAAGGTATCGATCAGGTTTCTGGCATTGGCCACGGGAGACAGACCATCCGCATCTCCGTTGATGACAAACATGGGTGGATCGTTCAGATCGAACTTGCTGAGATCGACAAAATCGCTTCCGGCTGTACTCAGGACACCTGCCACCTCTGCGCCCGCACCCCCGAGGTCGGCTGCCTCCAGTGCGCCTATGTTCAGCGAAGTCGCGCCTCCCGCGGAGTGTCCCCCCACGATGATTCGATCCGGATCTACCTGGTAGGCCGCTGCATGGTTCCTGAGCCAGCGGATTGCCGTAGCGGCATCCTGGGACGCCGAACCGAGGGTTCCATCGAGCGTGTAGTTGATGGAAACCACCAGATACCCTCGCTGGGCGAACTGATGGCAGTAGACCGGAGCTGGTTGATCAGCCTTGTCCCCTTGGGTGAATGCGCCGCCGTGAATATAGACAAGTGCCGGTCGCTTTTCAGGCAGCAACGGGCTATGTGGCTGGTACACATCGAGATATAGAGGCTGACTCGGATTGGGATTACCCTCGCCATACCAAACATCGGACGTCACAACGATGTCGCCCTGTGGAATCACCCTATCCAAGAACAGTGTGTTGTCGGCACGTAAGCAGGGTGCAAAGATAAGAGTCGCGCCTCCCAAAAGGAAGGTAGGGAAGATGCCTGGCAGGTTCATGAGGTCTCTCGTACATCGATCTAGTTGCGGCTTTGCTTTCTGTTTGGTGGTTCAAGCCACACTGCGGAAGGGTTGGGTTCGGCGGAAAAGGTTACAGACGGGTCGAGGATTATTCTCGGCGGCTTCGCGGAAAGGCGGCGGTGTCCGGGGGAGGCAATGGGGTCAGGTCTGTCCATTCAACAATGGATCGAGCGGGTCGCAAC
>CAZDYB010000966.1:0-1596 GCA_964509045.1 uncultured Akkermansia sp. | reverse complement strand
CGAAACTGACGTCCTTGCCGCTCCACTTGCGCGGATTGGCGATGAAGCCCTCTCCCTGCTGCCCGGTCCGGGTCTTACCGGGATCACTCCCGGCGCCTATTTCCTCACCGTCATTTCCGAGGGTGAGAACGCCCCCAGTCCCAACCAACTCGGTACCGGCGTCAGCGATTGCCGCATTGAAGTCCTGCCATCGGTCCAGCCGGTCCAACTCGGCAGTCTTCCCCTCAACGACACCCTCGAATTCACCAACACCGTTGCCTGGCCCGAACGCGCCTATTTCAACATCCACATTCCGCCGGGTGGCCGTTCCCTGAACATCCGACTCCAGAACCGCACCAACCAAACCACCCTGTACCTGCGTCCCGGCAACCAACTCATCGCCGGTTCTGGTCCCGACACCCCCGACCGTCTCGCCCTCGACCTCAACACCTGGCACGGCGGCGAACCCGGCCTCCATTCGGTCCGCGATTCCCTCACCCTGAACGATCCGGTTCCCGGCGATTACACCGTCTTCCTCGACCACAATTCCGCCACCGCCACCTGCATCGTCTCCTTCACCCTCACCGGGGAAAGCGCCCTCGACTTCATCCAGGGCGACATCCGCTTCACCCAGCCACCGCAATCCTGGCGCTATTTCCGGGTGGAAGTTCCCACCAATGCCCCCACCGATCTCGGTGTCCGGGCCTGGGAATTGCGCCTGCTCGAATCGCCCTCGGACGAAAGCTGGGTACTGCACATGCGACGCGACGAACTGCCCCCCGGTGGCAACTTCGTGGGTGACCAGTCCACTACCTGGCCTTCCGGTGCCGTCTATGGCGCTTCCGGAGTCGATTGGTCCGGCCGCCTCATCCCCGGCATGCTCAATTCCGGTCATCTCATTTCCATGGCGTGGGGTCGTCCCCTCCAACCCGGCACCTATTTCGTCGGCGTCTATAACGGATCCGCTTCCCCACGCCCCATCCGCCTCCGCTCCCGCGCCATCGGGGAACCCGGCCACGGGCTGCCCGTCGAAATCCAACCGTTGACCTGGGGACAACCCCTGGACGTCGTAGTCCCGACCCCGGGCGATGCCCGTTACTACCGTTTCAACCTCCCTCCGGGACTCACCAACGCCCGCATCACCCTCCGACCTTCCCAGGGCGACGCCCGCATGATCGTCCGCCGCTCCGTTCCTCCAGGCGCAGGAGCCGACTCCGGCAGCATCGTCGATCCCCACGGGCAGGTCCGCGTGGGGCGCTCCGGCAACGACTACATCCAGTGGGGCGTTCGCGAACACGGCAACACGCTGCCCAGCGATCAACCCTATTACCTGCTTCTCGCCGCCGAAGGCGCTCCCACCAATCCCGACGACAGTCGCCTCGGCATCGGCGAAACCCGCGCCCGGATCGAAACCGCCGCGTTCGAACTGATGCCCTTGGGCGAAGTCCTTCCCGGCAACGACATCGTTCAAACCGGAACCCAGGACGCCGGTGAAGTCCTCGGATACGAGTTCATCGTTCCCGAAGGCACACGCGCCATCGAGATCCGCCTCGAAGACCGCGTCGGGTCACCCCTGTTCGAAGCCGGGCGTGGCCCCGGATTCCGCCCGGGAAGCCC
>CAZDYB010000965.1:0-1596 GCA_964509045.1 uncultured Akkermansia sp. | reverse complement strand
TCGGAGCCGGCTTCAACCGCTCTTTGGCTTTCCGCCCGGCATTCGTCGCCTCGACCACCGCCCGCCACTGCGCCTGGGTGACCGGCGTCTCCCCCATCCAGAACCCCCGCGAGATCGTCACCTCATGCTGAGGTCCCTCGTCGTCCCGCCGTCCCGGCTCATCCTCCGGTGACCCCATGAGAAACCGCCCCGGCGGAATCCAGCGCAGCACGAAGGGCACGCCACCCACGGAAAACTCGGTGGCGAGGCCGAACTCATCGACCCAGAGTCGAGATGCCCAAGTCGGGCGGGAATCTGGTACCCATCCAAATCGCCGGACACCGGGTCGCGATTTCGACTGAAGGCCATCCAACCCGACCCATCGAAACTGGTACGCTTTGCCGCCGAGGGTTGCCTCAGCAACCACACCCTCCCGATCACGAAACCATCGGGTAGCCCAAGCGGGGCGAACCATCGGCTCGAGGCGCAGGCGCTCGCAGTCCGTTTCGATCAGCACCGACTCATTCTGTGCGAGCGGCACCACCGCGGGACGATTCAGTGGAACGGGCAGCCAGGAAGTCGTTGGTCCGTCGCCGTTGGAGACCTGCGCGAGCGCTCCATACGCATCAATCTGGATTGCGGCCAACCTGTTTCGATCTCCTCGCTCTGCACAGATCCAAAGTCCTCCTTCGCCCTCGCCCACCCAATACGGCGTGGGCAAACGGCGCTGGGGTTGACGCAGCCGACGCAACTCGGCCAAAGCGGCAGGCACATCGACACCGGCTGGCCATGGGTTGGCGGTGTCAGCGAAAAACGCACGGGCCAGCGCCAATCCCTGAGCCACGAGTTCGGCAATCGGGGGTGCCGCCCGTAGAGAAGGACTCAGGCCATGCTCGACAAACCGGCAGAACCACGCGGGCAAACCAGACCGGTAGCCGGCGCTACTGCCCGGCATACTGGCCAATTCCCGGAGGCGCTCAACTGCGCGACGAAGGAGAAGCATCCCATCTTTCAGGTTCTCTGGAATGTCCTGCGTCTCCATCAACGTCCGGCATTCGGCCGCCACCACCACGAGTGAAGAACCATGCCGGCGGTGATCTTCGACGATGATCGCCTTCGCCCTTCGCACCAGTTCAGCCGTGGCTGGATCCAACGTTCTCGCTCGATGCCGATCCAACCGCGCCGCGTAAGCCGGGCCCTCGCGGAAACCGAAGTATCGCCCGGACTCCTGACCATCAGTGTCCGGATGAAACCTCGCGTCATGCTCCATTGATGCATCTGCGGAAGGACCCAGCAGCAGCCGGACGCGCCGCAACAAGTCGGGAGTGATGTAAGAAGCGGGAGCCAGCAGATCGAGGAGAAGTGTCAACCGTTCGACCGCCTCGGGCGAGGGGACGGGAATATTGGACGTACTGGAAGATTGTGGACCGTTGGCTGCCAACCGACGCGGCAAGCGCTGCCAGCGATCCCACGCCACCGAGGGAAAGCAGGCCGCTATCGCGGGGACCCAACGGTCGGGCTTCGCGGGAACCAAGACCGTCACGGGAAGCCCGGCAGCCTTGATCATGTTCCCCAACTTCAACCAACCGGCCCGCACTTCTTTCTCCGATTGGAGTT
>CAZDYB010000964.1:0-1597 GCA_964509045.1 uncultured Akkermansia sp. | reverse complement strand
CTCGGGAAGCGCGGGCGCCTCAAAGCCGTCCACCTGGTCGGCGTTGAAGACCCAGCTCGCGCGGGCCATCAGGCGCTTGCCGTGCTCGGTCTCGCCGGTGTCGTCGTTGCGGTCGGCCATGTCGAACTCCTTGTAGAAGACCACGAGGCTCGACTTCTCGCCCTTGCGGACCTGACAGCCATTGGCCTGCCACTGGCGGTAGGTGCCCCAGGTGCCGGTGGTGAAGCCGCGGGCTTGGGCGGAGGCCCAGAGGCTGACGACGTTGATGCCGCGATAGGCTTTGGCGGTGTCGATGTTGACGGGGCGGTTCAGGCCCTCGCCGCTGCGGTGCCAGGGCATCTGCCAGTCGCCCGCGCCCGCCTCGATGGCGGCGATGATGTTGTTGGTGACCTGGGTGTAGACGTCGATGCGTTCGGTAGTCATGGGGTCCTCTCCTTGTCTGGGAGGCCGCGCCCATCGCGGCCGTCCGATGGCGACCGGAGAGGCAGGGGCAAGCCGGACGGCGCACCCGCATGGGCTGGAGGGAACCGGAAGACGGCGGGCGGGCTGTTTGTTGGAGCGCAGCGCCCGCGAGGAATGCGGCTTCAGCCGCAGGGGAAGAAACTGCCCGACCGCCGTTGCGCCGCACGGCGTCCCTGCCAGGTCAGCCACACCTGAGGACGGCCCGTGGAGCGCGGAATCGGACAAGGGAAAGAGGAGCCCAACCGGACGCCTTCGGCGTGCCTCAAGGGCACCGCGTCATGTCGCTGTAGGGCAAGGGGCATTTCGACTGGCTGCCCCCACGGGCACCGTGCCGGATGGGCAACCCTGCCCGACTTCATCCACCAGAAGCGAAGCCGCGTAGAACCAAGGTCAAAGCCACGTCCGGCCAAGCATTTCCGGCGGATTCCTTGGCAATTTGGTGGTAGCGTGGCGTTAGGCAGGGTGGCTGTCAGGGGAGCATTCGGCGAGGGAGCGGCGATGGTGTGGAAGAAGCTGTTCGGGGGTGGAGGGGAGAAGGAACCGTCGCCGCGCGATAAGGAGCGCTTGCGCCAGTTTAATCGCTTTCTGGATGCAATCGGGCCGGAATGGGCCGAGGCGTACATGATCCTCGGACTCGACCCCGCGATCGACAAGGCGGCCCGGGAGGTGCTGCATTACAAATTGCTCGAAGGCGATGTCGAGGAAGCCCGGAGATTGCTGCGCCGGTCCATGCATTTTCTGACGCCCGACTCGCGTGAGAAGCTGCGCAACGTCGGCCAGGCGCAACGCTGGGCCACCTTCGATCAGATCGCCGAAGCGGGCATCGTCATCTCAAGCAACGCGACCTTCCCCATGGACGCGCTGCAAATCGCCAAGCAGCCGGTGCCGGACCGCCCGGACCTTGAGTTCCCGCTCTATTTCCGGGGTGAAGGGCATCTGCTGACGGTCGCGCCCACAGGCGCGGGCAAGGGCCAGCGGCTGATCCTGCCGGTTCTGCTGGATTACGAAGGACCGACGGTGGTCCTCGACCCCAAGGGCGAGAACTACGAGCACACGGCCTGGCGACGCAGCCTGTATGGGCAGGTGTTCAAATGGGCGCCGGGCGAGGCCGATTCCGACTGCTACAACCCGCTCG
>CAZDYB010000963.1:0-1603 GCA_964509045.1 uncultured Akkermansia sp. | reverse complement strand
GCGAGGCGGAGGGCGTTGATGCGCAGGCCGGGTTCGGTGGAGTTGAAGGCGGACCGGATGATTTCGGCGGGGAGGAATCCGAGACCTTGAAGGATCCAAAGGGCGTGAACCCGGGCGAGGGGCGCGGCGGCTGGATTTGCGGCGAGTTGTTGGAGCGGTGCGATGGCGGCGTTGTCGGCCTTCCAGAGGAGCAGTTGATGGGCCTTGTCGCGGATCCAGCCGTTGGGGGAGTGAAGGAGTTCAGCGAGTTGGTAGGTTGTTGAAGCGGCGAGATCGGGAATGGACCGCGCCTGACCGGCCTCGGGCAGGATCCGGTAAAGCCGGCCGCGATCTTCGCCCAATCGGTAGTGCGGGAGGAGATCGGCCTTGCCCTCGGGCGGGAGCCAGTCGGGGTGTTCGATCATGTAGCGATACATGTCGACGATCCACAGGGCGCCGTCGGGACCGGTGCGGGTCATGACCGGGCGACACCAGCGGTCGCTGCTGGCGAAGAACTCGCGTCCGGCTTCGGCGGGGCTGCGCTGGGAGTTGAAGCTGGTGGCGTCTTCGAAGACGAGGTTGTGCTGGACGAGATTGTGGAAGGGTTCGCAGGTGAAGGCGTGGCGAACCCCGATGGATTCGGGAAAGAGCAGGGGATCCCGCAGGATCATCCCGGCACAGGCGGAGGTGAAATGGCCGGCTTCATTGAAGCTGTGATACCGGCGTTCCGGTGTGCTGATGGGGTAGACCACCGGGCTGAGCGGGGTGACGACCAACCGGGTGGGATCGGGGGTGGGCACATGCGGATTACGGCGGAGATAACGGTCGGAAAGGACGTAGTGCCAGAGCGGTCGGATGTTCTGGGTGCCGAACCAGTTGCCCCAGTCATCGCGGTTGCGTCCGAACTGGGATGGACCGGATTCGGGTTCGAGATCGCCGGTGTCGGGATTGAAATGAAAATCGCGGCTGCCCACGGCGAATTCACCGGCCCGGGTTTTCAGGCGGGTGCCGGTGCCGTGACCCGGATGATGTGCACCGGCGGCGCAATGGACGCGGTTGTCGAGGCCCCATCGGAGACCGTTCACCCGGAGTTGCTGGTTGCCCTCCATCAATCCGCTGACCACCACCTCGCGCTGATCCGCCCGGCCGTCGCCGTTGGTGTCGCGAAGGAACAGGATCTCCGGCGCGGCAGTGACCAGGACGCCGACGCGCCAGGTCAGGAGTCAGGTGGGAAAGTACAGGCCCTCGGAGAACACGGTGGATTGGTCCGGGCGCCCGTCGCCATCGGTATCGCGCAACACCCGGATCCGGCCGCCGGGCCGGCCGCGGCCATCGAGACCCATGGGGTAATCGGCCATCTCGACCACCCAGAGTCGGCCCTGGGAATCCCAGTCGATGGCCACGGGATCGAGGACCAGGGGTTCGGCGGCGACGAGTTCGACACGGTATCCGGGCAAGACCTGGATCTGGGCGAGGGATTCGGTGGGAGACAACGGCTGGGTGGCGGGAGGAATGGCGGCGGGAGTGGGAACGGGAGCCGGTGGAGGAGTGGCGGCGGGCAGACCGGCGGAACTGAACAGGGCAACAATCTCGGCTGGGGCGAGCGCGCGATCGTGGAAGCTGA
>CAZDYB010000962.1:0-1604 GCA_964509045.1 uncultured Akkermansia sp. | reverse complement strand
GTGAAGGTTCCGGAATCCAACCCAACTCCCCAGGCCCGATCGGAAGGTCGGATGTTTGTCACCACCCGATGGAGCGTGGTGTTGCGGGCGGGTGGGGCGAGTCCGGAACAGGCGCGGGTGGCGCTGGAGCAGTTGTGCCGGGATTGCTGGTATCCGTTGCATGCCCATGTGCGTCGCAAGGAACACGGGCCGGAGGATGCCTCGGATCTGACGCAGGACTTTTTTGCCAAGTTGTTGGCGAACGATTTTGCCCAGGGGGTGTCGCCACGAAGGTGGTCGGTTCCGGTCGTTCCTGTTGACCGCGTTGAACCGGTTCCTGATCAGCGGTTGGCAAAAGGGGCAACGGTTGAGGCGTGGAGGCGGGGTTGTGATCGGGTCGTTGGATGCCCTGATCGAAGAGCGGGGCGAAGCGAGTTACGTGGCGGAAGCCGCGCATGGGGACACGCCGGAACGGCTGTTCCAGCGGGCCTGGGCGGAGACGCTTCTGGCCCGGGTCCTGGATCGTCTGGCGGAGGAATGTGCGGCCCGCGCCGATGTCCGCTTCGACGTGTTGAAGCCCTTTCTGGCGACGGGTGATGAACCACCGGCACTGGCGGACGCCGCGGCCCGGTACGGCCTGACGTTGCCGGCGTTCAAGTCGCTCCTGCACCGGTTTCGCCAGCGGTATCGTGAACTGCCGCTGGATGAGGTCGGACAGACCGTGGGCACCCAGGTGGATGTGGCGGAAGAACTGCGGGGCCTGCTCCAGGCATTGCGCGGCGGGTAGCGATGCTTTTCCGATCCCGGCGCGGAGTCTTTCGCGCTTTGGGAGCACTGGATTGAAGCCGCTCAAGCCTGGCACTGATGTGTGGGGTTCCTGTGTGGCGGCGCGGCCAGGTGGACTGCCGTTTTCAGGCTGGAATCGGTGACGGTCGACCTTCCCTCCGGCTACGTGGGTCTACGCAGGCAAATCTGCGTAGGGTCGCGTACCCGTCGATAGGTAAAGGCAGGGATGCCCGGTTTGGGGCCGGGCGGGCAGGGTGGGGCCATGGCAAATCGTTCCCTGGGGTCCCGCGGCGGCCGGGTCCGGAGGCTGGGCAGTTCCCTGATGCTGGCCGTTGCCGGTTGGTTGGGGCCTTGGGTCTGTGTGGACGCGGCGTCCACGCGGAGCCAGACGCTGGTGCTTCAGCCGGGTTGGAATGCGGTCTATCTCGAAGTCCAGCCGGCGGCATCCTCGCCGACCAACGTGTTCGCGGGCTCGTCGGTCCAGGCCGTGGCGTGGTTCCGGAAGGGCGGTCTCGACGCGAAGTACATCCGCAACCCGGGGGATGCGCCGTGGCGCAGCGAGGGTTGGTCGGTGTGGTACGCGCCGGGTCAGCCGGACGCGGTGCTGACGGACCTGCACGACATCCGTGGCGGGCAGGCCTACCTCATCCGGGCCTCGGCGGCGGCAACGCTGAACATCACCGGTGAGGCGCGCGTGACACAGCTCGATTGGCAGCCGAACAACTGCACCTTCACCGGTCTGCCGGTGAGCGACACTCAGGGTCCCACCTTCCAGCAATTCTTCGCCGGGAGCCCGGCGCATTCCCGGCACCGGATCTATCGACTGGAAAGCGGCGTCT
>CAZDYB010000961.1:0-1609 GCA_964509045.1 uncultured Akkermansia sp. | reverse complement strand
CTTCCAAAGCCCTTTCTGCGCCCGGGTCGCTTCCTTCAACCGGCCTGTCCCCGGTTCCACCGTCACCGCACCCGTCGTCCGCCACGCGATGTTCCCGAGGTGACACAACTGCACACTGCGCACCCCTTCCTCGATCGGGGCATTCAAGGCCACCCCCGAACGGATCGCCTCCACGAAATTCGCGAAATGCGGCACATCACTCGTCCGACCCGGCACCTTGCGCACTTCCTTCCCATCCGGTTCCACCACCCGATACCCCCCCGCTGCATCCACCAACAACGTGCCGCGATCCCCATAAAACGTGACGAAAGCCGCCCCGTCCGCCTTGCGCGCATGGCAACTCGATCCATCCCAGGAAATGCCGCATGTCCCGAAATCGAAGTGGGCCGTCAATGTGTCCGGTGTCTCCTGGTCGTCGTCAAAATGATGCCGCCCGCCGTTCGCCGTGACCCGCTTCGGATGCACCACGCCCAAACCCCATCGGGCGATGTCCAGGGCATGGGGACCGTTGTTCGCCAACTCCCCTCCGCCCCAATGCCAACGCCAGTGCCAGTTGTAATGCACCAGGTTGTCCACGTACGGCCGCTCCGGGATCGGCCCCTGCCACAGGCCATAATCCAACCACTCCGGCACCGGCACCTCCTTGCCCCGTCCAATCCCCACCCGCGCCGCGTCGTAACGGCACCGCGCCATCCGCACCGGCCCGATCACCCCCGCCGCCAACTCCGCCATCGCCTCACGCACCGTCGGTGTGCTTCGCCGTTGCGTCCCCATCTGCACCACCCGCCCCGTCTCCCGCGCCACCGTCACCATGCGCTCCCCCTCATGCGCGTTGTGGCTCCCCGGCTTCTCCACATACACATGCTTCCCCGCACCACACGCCAGGATCGTCGCCGGCGCATGCCAGAAGTTCGGGGCCGCTATGCTCACCGCATCCACCTCCCCAGACTCCAGCATCCGTCGGAAATCCGTCACCGCCTTCGGCCGTACCCCCGTCTTCTCCTCCACCTTCCTCGCCGCCGCATCCCGTCGACGCACATCCACATCACACACAAACGCCACCTCCGCGCCCGGCACCTGCATCAATGCCGTGACATGGTCCATCCCACGATTCAATCCCATCACCCCCACCCGGACCCGGCCCGATGCCGAATCCGCCCGCGCCACTCCGGGCGCCACTCCCGCCGCCAGCGCCACGCCCAGAAGCCCGGTGCCCTGGATGAATCGACGGCGCCCCATCGGCACTCCGCCCAGATCGGAATTGTTTTGCATGAACCCACTCACAACGGACGGCGCCACGAATCAAGCCGGAACCTCCGCGTTGAATCCACCGCGCTTCTCGCGGAGTGTCCCCGGCCTGCGGCATGGGCAAGTACCTCCACGTTTTCCTGATCGGGATCCAGAACACCCTCGTGTACCGGGTGAACTTCCTGTTCCGCGCCGCCGCCGGCCTCATCCCCCTCTCCGGCACCCTCTACCTCTGGAAAGCCGTCTACGCCGGCAAGGTCGAAGGCTCGGATGTCGCCGGCTACGCCCTGTCCCAGATGATCAGCTATTACCTGCTCATCACCCTGGTCGACGCCTTCACCGCCGTGGCCGAAGACGACTG
>CAZDYB010000960.1:0-1613 GCA_964509045.1 uncultured Akkermansia sp. | reverse complement strand
CTTGAAATCGCCCGGCACTCCCCCGCGATCTATCTGGACCTCCAGAAGTCCTCGGATCGGGCCAGGCTGTCGGATCCCGCCGCATACCTTTCCCGCGTTGAGGATCGGTTGGTCATCCTGGATGAGATTCACTGGACTCCAGATCTCTTTCCGATCCTCCGTGGTGTCATCGACGAGGGCCGTCTGCGTGGGTATCGGACCGGACGATTCCTCATCCTCGGCTCGGCCTCGACGGAACTGCTCCGGCAGAGCGGTGAGAGTCTTGCGGGTCGGATCAGCTATCTCGACATGGGACCGATTCATCCCGGCGAAGTGGATCCGGTCGATGACGAGCGGTTGTGGGTGAGGGGGGGATTCCCGGAAAGTTTCCTGGCCCGTTCAGGAATCGAGAGCATGGAGTGGAGGACGGATTTGATCCGGACCTATCTGGAGCGGGACATCCCGCAGTTCGGCCCTCGGATCCCTGCGGAGACATTGCGCCGGTTCTGGACGATGCTTGCCCATTCGCAGGGTGGGGTGCACAACGCGGCGCGATTGGGTGCAGGGCTGGAAATCAGCGGCCAGACGGTGAGCCGCTATACGGATCTGCTGGTCGACCTGCTTCTGGTGCGTCGATTGGCGTCGTACCATGTGAATGTCGGCAAACGCCTGGTGAAGTCGCCGAAGGTCTATATCCGGGACACCGGGCTCCTGCATGCATTGTTGGGAATCGGGGATCGGGATGCGCTGCTGGGCCATCCGGTCGTTGGAGGGAGTTGGGAAGGATTTGTAATTGAAAGTCTGCTGGCCGTGGCTCCGTTGCGAACTGTTGCAGGTCACTATCGGACATCCGGTGGTGCGGAGGTGGACCTTGTGCTGGAGTTTCCGGGTGGGCGTCTCTGGGCGGTGGAGATCAAGCGAAGTCCGGATGCGGTACCGTCGCGGGGCTTTCACGAGGCGTTTCGTGATCTGGAAGCGGAGCGGGGATGGATTGTGCATTCGGGGAGTGGGAGGCATCCCCTGGCAAAGGGCGTGGAATCAATCGGCCTCCGGGATCTCATGACCGAATTGAAGGCTGGGCTGTAAACCGGATGTCGTTGGGCGAAAGCAAAGGGGCGCGTTTCAACATTTGACATTCAAGGGTTTCACAGCGCTGTCGACTGCGTCCAAGCCCGACTCAATCCAACCCAGGTCCTGGGCGCAGGACATGCACCCGCTGGCCTGGCTCAACTGTTAAAAGTTTAGATACGACTTCTTTGGCTCCCCGCCGTATTGCTGGAGGAGTCGTGGCAGATCCGCGATTGGAAGTGGGACGGACCCTGGCGGCTCGTCCCGCTGACTGCTTCCTGAAATCGACGCCACCAGGATCAGTCCAATCCGGCGCTGAAGGTCGCGGTTTCGCGGAAGGATGATGATGGCGGCAACTCGGTTGCTTTCGCCGGGCAGGAACAAGGTTTGGAACTTTTCCCGCGGCGATGGTCGTATGCCAATCGCGCTTGCTTCCGTCCAGAAATCAGCCTGGGTCTCTCGCAATTTCCAGTCTTGATCCTCGCCACTGATGATTGCTTGAAGGGCGAGGTTTTTCATTTCGTTCCTGGCGATTGCCCCCGAGGCACGAGCCCGAATCCCTGTTT
>CAZDYB010000959.1:0-1615 GCA_964509045.1 uncultured Akkermansia sp. | reverse complement strand
GTCGGGGGACCGATCGGCCCTGTTGCTCAAGTAGGCGAACCGCGAGGTGCACCAACTGCTGCTAGAGGGCGTCCCGGTCTCGGTGCCGGACCTGGAACGCGAACCGGCAGTATCAACGGCCGTTCCCAAGCAATTACTGCTCCGCCGGCCACTCCACCTTCACCCGGAAGTTGTATCGCAACACACGCTGGTTCAGGACGGCATTGGGCCAACGGCTTTTCATCACCGGGGCTCCAGCCTCAAGACGGTCTGACAGCTTCAACTCCCGCGTGAACGTCGCATAGTCGTCGTACGTTCCCTCGAACTTCATCGGCCAGCCGGCACCGAGGGCATGGTCGGGCAACCGGCGTCCCCCCTCATGCAACCGTTTCCAGTGCGCCTTCAACGTGGCCGGCAACTGCACCAGCTTCCCGTCCCGATCCAACGGCAGGCTCCCGTGCTTGCCCCATTCCACTCCCACCGTCACCGGGGCGCCCGACGCGACCGCCGCCGACAGGATCGTGCCGTGGAAGTACGTGTGCACCGCCACCGCCCGCGTCCCTGCCACGTCCAACTCCACCCAGATGATCTCGTGATCACACGGATCGTTGTCCTCGGGGAAGTCGATGTCGTCGTCCCAGAACAGGTGGTAGGCCAGCAGGTTGCGATCGGGATGAACCACCACCACCACATCGCGCAGTCCGAATGTCTCCGACGGATGCAACCGCAGCTCCGGTGCGAACTTCCGCACCCGTTCACGCAGGGCGGCGTCCACCACCACGGGCGGATCCAGTTCCATGACGCGCGCATAATGCGCCGAGGCTTCGTCCAGTCGCCGACGTTCGTGATCCGCCATTCCCATCCGGTTCCTTATCGCAGCCGTGTCGGCAGCGAGGGTCTCGATTTCGACCGTGTCCGACAGGTGCCCGCCGCTCACCGGATTCGCCCGCGCCACGCGATTGCCAGGCAATCGCACCTGGTACGGACTCAAGGAGAGGTTGGGTTCCGGATAATCGGTGCTGACGAACTGCGCGCCGCTGGCGAAGGCCCGCTCCCGCTGGGTGGCGTCGTTCCGTCGGGCGTTTGCCGTCGGGGAATCCGCACGCGTCCGGACGAGGAATCCATCCCGGACAAGCGATTGGATCTCGTCGAATCTCCGGACGGGATCGTTGCGCTTCATCCAAGCGGCCGCCGGATGCCCGCGATCCACGGACACGAACATCACCCGCCCCTCAAGCCGGGGTGATCGCTCGAGATACCGGTCCCGGATGCCGTCCTCGTTGTCGAGGGCGAACAGGATCCGGCCCAGCAAGCGGTCCACGGTGGGCCACCCCTTGCCGGCGACGGCATCCCGCAAGGTCGACTGGTCGCGGCGGAGGTCGTCGGGTTCGAATCGCTGGGCCAACGGGATTCCCTCGCGAATGGCCGCATCGACGGCATCCAGCATTTCGGCGTCATACTTCACCACCGACGTCGAGCCCGGGATCCCGAGTGAATCCTCCTTCAACTCCACGAGCACCAGGATCGGGAAATGGAACGGATTCGCCGTCGACCATTCCCGGAGTTCGGTCAATGCGCCCTCGAACGTGCGGTTCCGCGAGACGAAGTCGACGTCGGGCACGTGAAGCACCTTGAA
>CAZDYB010000958.1:0-1616 GCA_964509045.1 uncultured Akkermansia sp. | reverse complement strand
GGCGCGGAGCTGAGATCGCCAACATCCTCGGTCTCGAAAAGCACTATCCCGAGGTCAAGGTCATCAAGCTCGAACAGAATTACCGCTCCACCAACACCATCCTCAAGGCCGCCAATGCCGTGATCCGCAACAACCCCCTGCGGCGCGGCAAGAACCTGTGGTCTTCAAAGGGGGCCGGTCCAAAGATCATCCTCCACGCCTTTTCCAACGACGACGAGGAAGCCCAGACTGTCGCCGACAGCATCGAGTTCGACCGCAGCGGCCGACGCATCCCCTGGGGTCAGCAGGCCATCCTTTTCCGCACCAACATCCAGGCGCGCCCCATCGAGACCGCCCTCCGCAAGGCCCGCATCCGCTACCGCCTCATCGGAGGACAATCCTTCTTCGATCGACGCGAGATCCGAGACTTCCTCGCCTACCTCAAGACCTTCGTGAACCCCGACGACGATGTCGCCCTGCTCCGCATCGCGAACACCCCCGCCCGCGGTCTCTCGGATGTCACGATGGAACGGCTCCTCGCCTTCTCCGCCGAACGTCATGCCAGCGTCCACGCCGTCATGCGGCATACCGATGTCCTCGACTCCTTCCAGACCCGCACCGCCGAGGCCATCCGCGACTTCACCCGCTTCATTGATCGCATCCGTCAACCCGTCCTCGGCATGGAACGGGTTTCGCTGTCGGACTGGGCTGATGCCTGGCTGAAGGAAACCGGGTACCTGGATGACCTGCGCCGTCAGGAGAAGGATCCAGAGACCGCCGACAACCGCGCCCGCAACATCGCCGAGCTCGTCGCGTCCCTGGATGGCGGCGACGTCCGCACCGTCCGGTTCAGCGAAAAGCCGGCACCGCTCGGCGGAATCTCCCTCGCCGCCGCCGCCGGCCTGATCGATACCCCACGCCAGACCCCGGCCTCCGCCGCACCAACACCCATCCTTGCCCGGCCAACTCCCACCTACGACGGCTCACCCATGGATCGCCTCAACGAGTTCCTTGAGGATCTCACGCTGGATTCCGATCGTGAATCCGACAAGGACGACGCCGGGGATGTCGTCACGCTCATCACCATGCACGCCGCCAAGGGTCTTGAGTTTCCCCACGTACAGATCGTCGGCGCCGAGGACGGACTCCTTCCCCACACCCGCAGCAAGCTTGAGGGAACGATGGATGAAGAGCGCCGCCTCTTCTACGTAGCCATTACCCGCGCCCAGGAATCCCTGCGCATCTCCCACTGCGGTGCCCGTCGCAAGTACGGCCAACTCCTGCCCTGTCATCCCTCTCCGTTCCTCAAGGAGATCCCACCGGAATGCGTGGAGAACGCCGAGGGCGGTGCCGGTGATCCTGTGGAGTCCGGTGGGGGTGACGACTTCTTTGCCGCCATGCGCGCCGCCCTCGACGACTGACCAGGAAGGCGGGCCTGCCCACCACCCAGCGTGGGGTATAGGTCCCTTAGGTCCCTTAGGTCCCGCTCTCCCCCACCCCCTTAGCCGTATCCATGCAGTAGAGGTTTCGCGCAGAGGCGCAGAGACGCAGAGAAAGACTGGAAAGCGGGAGTCTTGGCATCCCTGAAGAGACTCACCGTTGGGTGACTCCATGCCGGTGATGGAATGGCTCATCTT
>CAZDYB010000957.1:0-1616 GCA_964509045.1 uncultured Akkermansia sp. | reverse complement strand
GTCTACTGGAATTGGCTGCCGCTGTTGCCCGGGGGGATGAAGATCCTTTCGCGTGTTCGTGGTCCGTTACCGCCTGATCCGGGTCATCGACGCCATCTTCGAAAAACCCAGATCCCGTTCCCCATACCGCCCCACCCACCACAAAAAAACTCCATCCCACGCAGGCATGGGACACGCCCTTGACCCACCCCCTCTGGTAAGTTCCAGTGACCCATGGGATTGCCCGCCCTATCCAGACGACTCAAGTCACGCCTCTCCGAGGTCTACCAGATCATCAGCGAAGGTTCCTACCCCAACGCCAACACCCTCTCCCGGCGTTTCGAGGTCGCTCCCCGCACCATCAAGCGCGACATCGAAATCCTCCGCGACCATTTCAGGATCGCCATCGACTATCATCCCTCGCGCCACGGCTATTTCCTTGCCCACCCCGAAAAAGGCTTTCCCGATGGCCCATTCTCCGAGAGCGAGATCTTCGCCGTCTTCGTCACCCGCCAATTCCTCGCCGCCCATCGCGGCACCGCCATCGAGCAGATCCTGTCCGAAGGCTTTCAACGCCTCGAACTCCGTCTCGACGGCCAGCAACGCTTCTACCTGGGCGACCTCGCCCAACTGATCTCCTTCACCCTTCCCGCCCCGGAAGACCTCGGCCTGGAACTTTTCCGACAACTCACCGACGCACTCCGCCAACGCCGCGAGATCCAATTCCTCTATCAGGGACTCAAGGATGCCAAACCCCAACTCCGAAAGGTCCGCGGCTATCATCTCGGTTCCAAGGAACTCAAATGGTACCTCTTCGGATGGGACACCGCACGACGCGGGATCCGGACCTTTGCCCTGTCGCGCATGTCCGCCCTCAGGATCACCGCCCGCACCTTCAAGCCTCCCACCGACTTCAACATCGCCCAGTACCTCAACGGCTCCTTCGGCGTCCATAGCGGCAATGGCACCCAGGAAATCCGGGTGGAGATCCGTTTCGATGCCTGGGCCGCCCGACTCGTCCGCGAACGGACCTGGCATCACACCCAGGAATTGATCGAAACCGACACCGGCCTGCACCTCATCCTCCGCCTCAACGGCCTCGACGAAATCCATCGTTGGATCCTGAGCTGGGGCGATCATGCCGAAGTCCTTCACCCTCCCGAACTCCGCACCCGCATCGCCACCATCACCACCCAGATGGCCGCCCTCCACCAGGGCTCCGTTCCGGAACGATGAGGGGTGTAACCCGTCATCAGGACCGCTCCGCGCCACGCATTTGCCCGTGACCCGAACCCCGCTTCGCGTCACGATTTTCCCACCATCCAGATGCGCGCCGCAGGAACCGGCGGGAATCGAAGCCCCGCCTGCACCGCCGTTCAGCACGCAGACATTCCATCGCAGCCATGAAGCAGATCCATCTCGCAGAACACGGCCCGCTGAAAGACATCGTCGACCTCGCCGACCCGGTCCACGTGATGGCAACCTGTGGGATGGATCCCGATCAGGAACGGGAAGCGCTTTCCCATTTCCAGGCTTTCCAGGGAGCCCCGCTCCAATTCTCCCGCCTGCGGAAGACACCCGCCGGCCAGAAAGCCATCCTGGCATTCCTCAACTCGGATGCCGTCGACTGCGAAACC
>CAZDYB010000956.1:1401-1621 GCA_964509045.1 uncultured Akkermansia sp. | reverse complement strand
ATTTCCCAGAGGCACCTCTACACCCTCGCGAAGCGGGGCGAACTGAAGTTCAAGAAGATCGGCCGGAGGGTGATGTACCGGAAGGCCGACCTTGAGAGCTACGCCGCGGCTGACAGCTGAGCAGGCGCCTCGCCCCTTGACCGCCCGCCTACGGTTCACCGCCTGATGGTGGCTCTCGGCCGTTTGACCACATGCCGACAAGCCCTTTGAACACCTGCCG
>CAZDYB010000956.1:0-1391 GCA_964509045.1 uncultured Akkermansia sp. | reverse complement strand
TGGCAAGCATCTCAAGCCAGCCCAACGGGACCAAGCGACTCAGGTTTTACGACGGGCAGGGATCCCGCACCATCTACCTGGGCCAGGCGAATAGGAAGACGGCTCAGCTCCTCAAGGAGATGGTGGAGGAGATTCTCGCCAGCAAGCAAGCGGGCCTCCCGCTGCCGTCGGTGGTCGCAGACAGGGTGGGAAGGCTGACGCCGGGGTTCCGGGCGAAGTTTGAGCGAGTGGGCCTGCTGGAGCCGCTGGAGCCCCAGGAGTCACGCCAGGAGACACTGGCTTCGTTTCTGGACGCCTACATGGCCTTCCGCACGGAGCTCAAGCCGTCGACGCTGGAGCTCCTGCATCAGGCCAAAAAGTCGCTCGTTGCCTACTTCGGCGAGGATGTGCCGCTGGATGCCATCACCCCTGGGGATGCAGACGAGTTTCGCAACTGGCTGCGGACGAAGCGAAAGCGGCCTCTGGCTGAGAACACGGCCCGACGCCTCTGCGCACGTGGCAAGCAGTTCTTCCAGCACGCCGTCCGGAAGAGGCTGATTTCCGAAAACCCGTTCGCGCACATGCGGGGCCTGATCGTCCGGGGAAACGCCCATCGGCAGCGCTTCGTCGACCGAGAGGTGATCGACCGCGTCCTCTCTGGATGTGCGAATGCCGACTGGCGGCTTCTGGTCGCCCTATGCCGCTACGGCGGGGTACGGCCGTCCGAGGCATGCAATCTTCGCTGGGAGCATGTGGACTGGGATCGGCGGGTGCTTCGCATCCACTGCGGGAAGACGCAGCACCACGCCGGCCGGGAGTGGCGAGAGGTGCCGATCTTCCCTGAGATTGCGTCCCTGCTGCAGGACTCGTGGGAGGCGGCGGAGCCTGGGGAGGTGATGGTCCTGCGAGACCTGCGGTCAACCAGGAACCTCCGGAAGCCCTTTCAGGACCTGCTGCGGAGGATTGGCGTCGAGCCCTGGCCGAAGCCTTTCCAGAATCTGCGGTCAACGCGGGAGACGGAGCTCGCCCATACGTTCCCTGAGCACGTCGTGTGCGCGTGGCTGGGCAACACCGGCCGGGTGGCCCGAGAGCACTACCTGCAGGTCACGGAGGCCGATGTCCGGCGGGCGGTCGCCGGGCCGGCTGGTGAGCCTACGTCGGCGCCGCGGGGAGGCCGGTCCTTCAGCAGCCCCGGTTCCGAGGGCAACCATAAAAGCAACCATAAATGCAACCATGCATGGGCCAGCACTGATGGCCCCGAGCGGCATGGTGTTCCGGCTGCTTTGGAAGGAACCACCAAAAACCCCGGCCCAGGCGCGTCTTTCCTCTGCGTGCCGGGTGGTGCCGCTTCCCCCGATCCCAAACCCAACTGCCCGACTAGGATTCGAACCTAGACAAAGGGAACCAAAATC
>CAZDYB010000955.1:0-1624 GCA_964509045.1 uncultured Akkermansia sp. | reverse complement strand
GCACCCGGCACCAACTTCCCCCCAAGCGGCACCACCGTCCCCCCGACCAGGACCAATTGTCCTTCCGGCTCCTCCAACAACGCTTCCGTCTCCAAAAACCCGATCGCCGCCCTCCCGCCAAAGTCCCCCGTCATGCCTCCCGGAATCATGGGAATGATGGGGATGCCCGGAATGCCCGGACGCGCCCCAGTTCCTCTCTCCCCCCTCACCCAGGCCCGCCTCGACAGGATCATCCAGAGCGAACTCCTCGGTCCCGCTCCCCGCCCCCTCCCCATGGCCCTCCTCGGGATCGCCGGTACCAACGCCTTCATCCGCACCCCCCAGGGCATGTCCGGCATGCTCGGCGAAGGCGGCGAACTCGGCGGCATCAAACTCCTCCGCATCGGCATCAATCGCGTGCTCGTCGACGAAGGCGGCACCAACCGGGAACTCACCATCTTCGACGGCTCAGGTGGCCCAAGCCTCCTGCCTCAATGACCCCCGTCCCTCCATGACCTCCTCCCCTCTCCATCCCATGCGCCCGCTCCTCCTCGCCCTCGCCCTCCTCGCCCTCACCCTCACCCGGCTCCACGCCCAGGTTCCGCCTGTCCCCTCTCCCAGTCCTACCCCCCCCGCCGACACCAATTCCATCCAGCTCAGCTTCCAGGGCGCCAACATCGACATGGTCGTCCAGTGGCTCTCCCAGACGACCGGCAAATCCGTCGTCAAACATCCCCAGGTCCAATGCCAGCTCACCATCGTCGGCGCCGGCAGGATCTCACCACGCGACGCCATCAGCCTCGTCTATCGCGCCCTCTCCCTCGAAGGCTTCTCCGCCATCGAATCCGCCAACTCGATCCTCATCGTCCCGGAAGGTCGCGAACCCAAGATGGAGCCCGAACTCGTCGATCCCGAACGCGGCACCGTCCCCGATGGCCGCCAACGCCTCGTCAAGATCTTCAACCTCCGCTTCTCCACCGCCTCCGATGTCCGCGACAAGATCAAACCCATCCTCTCCGACAAGGCCGCCATCGACATCAATGACCGCGGCAACCAACTCATCATCACCGATTACAACCAGGGTCTGAACCTCGCCAATGACCTCATCCAGGCCCTCGATACCGACCGCGCCGGCGACCGCACCGTCCGCGTCATCCAGATCCGCCACGTCAATGCCCAGGAC
Source organism: uncultured Akkermansia sp. (assembly GCA_964509045.1). GTDB lineage: Bacteria > Verrucomicrobiota > Verrucomicrobiia > Limisphaerales > UBA9464 > UBA6176. The sequence continues at coordinate 462 of CAZDYB010000955.1, read as the reverse complement.
CTCTCCAGGGAACTCACTCCCCTCTACCAGAAACTCGGTTCAAAAGGCTCCGATTCCGTCGAGGTCACCGCCAACGAACGTTCCAACAGCCTCATCATCCTCTCCAGCGAAGCCAACTTCACCGCCGTCGAACGGATCGTCCGCACCCTCGATACCGATGATGCCCAGGAAAAGGCCTTCCACACCTTCCAACTCCAGAATGCCGATGCCGAGGATGTCGCCAAACAGATCAAGGATCTCAGCTCCGCCCAGGACTCCTCAAACCGTTACCCCTATTACATCTTCGGCGATTCCGGCAACTCCCCCCGCTCCAACAAGAAGATCAACGTCGTCGCCGATCGCCGCCGCAACATCGTCGTCGTCCAGGCCCCTCCCTCCGAACTCCCCAGCCTCCAGAAGATGATCGCGTTCCTCGACGAACCCGTCGAAGGCGAATCCCTCACCCCCCGCATCTTCGCCCTC
>CAZDYB010000954.1:0-1624 GCA_964509045.1 uncultured Akkermansia sp. | reverse complement strand
ACGAGGTCATCGACCTCGGCGTCATGGTCCCCACCGACAAGATCCTCGACGCCGCACTCCATCACGGCGTCGACATCGTCGGTCTCTCCGGTCTCATCACGCCGTCCCTCGACGAGATGCAGCACGTCGCCCGCGAGATGGAACGGCGCGGCATGAAGCAACCCTTGCTCATCGGCGGTGCCACCACTTCAAAGGCCCATACCGCCGTCAAGATCGCCCCCGGCTACAGCCATCCCATCGTCCACGTCCTCGACGCCAGCCGCGCCGTCCCCGTCGTGTCCGCCCTCCTCAGCAACGAACAGAAACCCGCGTTCGTCGCCCAACTCCGGTCCGATCAGGAAACCGCCCGCGCCCAGCATTCCGGCAACCGCAAACAGTTGCTTCCGCTGTCCGATGCCCGTCGCCGCGCACCCCGACTCGACTACGCCGACCTTCCGCAACCCGCCTTCCTCGGTGTCCGTTGTCTCGATACCGCTCCTCCCCCGCGCACCCCGGGCATGTCCAGCGGCACCTCCGACGCGCCACCCGCCGAACCCATCCGACTCGATGATCTCGTGCCCTTCATCGATTGGTCGCCGTTCTTCCACACCTGGGAATTGCGCGGTCGTTACCCCGCCATCCTCGATCATCCCAAACACGGCGACGAAGCCCGTCGCCTCTTTGCCGATGCCCAGGAACTGTTGAAGGAGATCCTCGCCCGCCGCTCCCTCCGCGCCCGCGCCGTCTACGGATTCTTCCCCGCCAACCGCGTCGGTGAGGATGTCGAGGTCTACTCCGACTCCACCCGATCCACCGTCACCACCCGATTCCATTTCCTGCGTCAACAACTCGACAAGGACGACGGCACCCCCAACTGGTGCCTGGCCGACTTCATCGCACCCCGACCCCAGTCCGGTCCGGCACCGGCCGATCATCTCGGCGCCTTCGCCGTCACCGCCGGGATCGGCCTCAAGGAAATGGTCGAACGTTACAAGGCCGCCCAGGACGACTACCGCGCCATCATGGCCGAAGCCATCGCCGACCGCCTCGCCGAAGCCTTTGCCGAATACCTCCATCACCGCGCCCGACGCGACTGGGGCTATGGCCAGACCGAAAACCTCTCCATCGAACAGGTCATCGGGGAGAACTACCGCGGCATCCGTCCCGCCCCAGGTTACCCCGCCTGTCCGGACCACACCGAGAAGGGGATCCTCTGGGACCTGCTCGGCGCCGAGACCAACGCCGGCATCTCCCTGACCGAAAGCTTCGCCATGTGGCCCGGGGCAAGCGTCAGCGGATTCTACTTCGCCCATCCAGAGTCCAAATTCTTCGGGATCGACAAGATCGAACGGGATCAGGTCACCGACCTCGCCCGCCGCAAGAACATGCCGGTGCCTGAACTCGAACGTTGGCTCGGCCCCTGGCTCAACTACGACGCCTGATCTCCAATCATCCTGGAATCGGCAGTTCATCTATCCGCAGATGGCGCAGATAGACGGGCAGAAATGACGGCACCCAAGCCCGGCGAAGACCTCACCTTGCAGGTGAATGGCACGCCCAATCCAAGCTCCTGATCATCTGCGTCATCTGCGCCTGTCCGGACCACACCGAGAAGGGGATCCTCTGGGACCTGCTCGGCGCCGAG
>CAZDYB010000953.1:0-1625 GCA_964509045.1 uncultured Akkermansia sp. | reverse complement strand
TCGATGGCGGCACCGTGGACGGCGTGGTCCAATCGAACGTGCCCGGAATGCTGGCGGTTCCGCCCGTCAGGAGAGAGGCACTCAGGGCCTGTCCCGCGGTGATCGGGCTGGCCGTCGGCGCCGACGTGATCGTAGGCGTGCCCTTCGCGATGGTGAAGGTGACGATTTGGCTGTCCAGCGCGGTCGAATTGGCGACCTGGAGATTGTCATATTCCCACTCGCTGAAGTAGTTGGCAAAGCCCGCATATTGAAGGGTGTCCAGCGCGGCCGCCTGGTCCCCGGTGAAGGTGTGGGATCTGACCATGGTGCCGTCGAGCGGCGTGGAGAGGGTCAGCGTGATCGTCCCGGCGCGGCGGGTGACAGTCAGACCGACGGGCGCGTGTTCGGGAAAGTCCCGGAAGGCCGGTCCGCCGAGAGGCACGCTCACCGGGGCTCCTCCGAGGCTCCCCTCCAGGATGGGGAGAGACCACGACCTGGTCGGGTCGTTGGTGTCTCCGTATTCCCCGCGGGCATAGCCGATCTGTAGCCAGTTTCCGGTCAGGGTCTCACTGGGCAGAGTGTCGGATACCAGGACGCCGCCGGAGCCGTAGTAAGGGATGGAGGGATTGAAGGTGGCGGTCCACTTGGTTGTGGCCGACACCTGCCATTCGTCGGTGGGACCGGCCAGCACGTTGGAGGAAGCGAGCATCCAACCGATCGCGCCGCCGCCGGCGGAGGGCATTTCGAGCGCTTTGCCGTTGCCGGCCGTGTTCGTGACGATCGACGGAGTCAACCCGTAGACTGACGGCAAGGCAGCCCATCCCGGCAGAGGATTGGAGGGGAAGGGGTAGCTGCCCGCCGCGTAAGATTCGAAGTTTTGCGAGAACGAGGCCCCCGCGGCGGTGAACACGACATTGGAGAACGTGCCGGCGGCGGTCGGCGTGCCGCTGATCAGCCCATTGGTGGCCACCGTGAGCCCTGCGGGCAATCCCGCTCCCGAAAACACGATCGGCTCATCCCCCGTGGCCGTGATGTTGTTGCTGAACGCCGCACCGACCGTGCCAAAAAAAGCGTTCGTGCTGGTGATGGTCGGCGGGACGAAGCTTGTCGTGGTCACCTGCAGGTTGCCGTATTGGAAGGCACCGAAGTAGTTCCTCAGGCCGACATATTGGAGGCTGTCCAGCATGGCGGCGGCATCGCCGGTCAAGGTGATGGTATTGGTCTGCACGCCGTCGAGCGGGGTTTCGACAACGAAGGTCAGCTCATTCGACCCGGGCTCGCGGCTGAGGGTGATCCCGACGGGGGGCGAATCGGGAAAATCCCGGAAGGCTCCCTGCGCGGTGAAGGTGCCTGAGCCGGTCACTCCGTCGAGACTGTAATCGTAGAACGCGTAACACCATGCGCTACCGGGGCTGTTGGTGTCACCGTAGTCGCCTCGCGAGTAGCCGACCCACAGGTAATCGCTTCCGAATTGATCGGAAGACAGCACGAGACCGCCGACACCATACCATGGAGCCACGCCGGTGGAATCGGTCCATTTGGCTTGGCCGGAGTAGGACCAGTTGGTCGAGGTGTTGGTCAGGACGGGGGCGGTGTAGAACGCGTAGCCGTCGGCGATGGCTTGGTCGCGGAAGGTGAAGAGGCCG
>CAZDYB010000952.1:0-1626 GCA_964509045.1 uncultured Akkermansia sp. | reverse complement strand
CGCTCCGGCTTCGGCAACGAACCTTGCCAACTATTCCGTGGGAGGAACTCGTCCTGTCGGAGTTCAGTTGCGCCCGGATCTTCGGTCCGTCGAGCTCACCTTGGCGCCGGTCCAGACTCCGGAGGCATCGCTGAGCCTGACAGGTCTTCTGGATCTGGCCGGTAATGCGCTGGAGGCACCGGGTTCGATGAGCGTTGTTGTCTCGGATTGGAAGGCGGTCGATATCGGGTCATCGGTCGGCATGCAGCCGCCCTCGCATTCCATCCAACCGACAGCGGACTCCTTCGACGTGAAGGTCGGAGGTCGATGGGACCAAGCCGACGAGGAGCACTTCATCCATCGCATCCAACAAGGTGACTTTGATGCCCAGGTGCGGATCGCTGGTTTGGGCAGCTTGGAACACTACTCGCAAGGCAGGCTGCAAGTTCGTCCGTCGTTGACTCCTCAGGGCCCGGCCATCGCTGTGTCAGCCTTTAATCCGGCGGGGCGGAATGCCTTTCTCGCGGGATGGCGTGCGTCCCAGGGTGCCGGGTGGGGGCCATGGATCAATGCCACCTCGCGCGTCTATCCTTACGAGGTCAACGTGACCACAAATTCTCTCCTGCGATTGGTCCGCCAAGCCGACCGCTTCACCGCCCTCGTCAGCCCGGATGGAAAGTCATGGAAGGTAATCGGTCACATGCGAACCCCCATGCCCAACGATCTCCTTCTGGGGGTAGCTGCGACCGCCCACAATGACGGTCGCCCCAACTCGGCAGAAGTGCAGTTCCGGGACTTCCGGAGCATATCTCCCCGTCCCTTGGTCTGGCTCCAGCACTCCCTGCTCAGCACAAGCCTCCTCGAATCCGGCGGCCGTGTGGCCCGGTTGCAGGTGAGGCGGTCGTCCGCTCTGACCAACGCGCAGATGGTCAAGCTGACCTACACCGGCACCGCCACCGCGGGAAGCGACTACGAACCCCTGCCTGCCGAGATGGTGATTCCACCCGGTGAAGTGGATGCGGTCCTCGAGGTCCGCCTGCGCGACGACTCCCTCGCCGAAGGCCCCGAGACCCTGCAGGTGGCCATCGCCGCGGACGCCGCCCATGAGGTCGTGGATTCACCGGTCGTCCTCACCATCCTCGACGATGAGGATCCGCGCGGTGGGTTGGCCCGATCATTCTATCTGGATGTGGGCCCGAATCAGCTGACCAACCTGACCCAGAGCCCCCGGTTTCCGTCCCAGCCGCATATATCGGACCTCATGTCCACGTTCGAGTTGCCGATGGGCGTTGCCGACTTCAATCACGGCACCCGCGTCGCGGGCTACCTGATCCCCCCGGAAACCGGGGACTACCGGTTCTTTCTCTACAGCGCTGACCAGGGCGAACTGTATCTCAGCACCGATGAATCCCCAGCCAATGCGCGCCTGATCGCCAAGGAACCTCATGCGTCCGGTTTCCGCCAGTGGTATGTCCGTCCGAACGGAGAGAAGGGTTCTGAAGGCATCCGCCTCGAAGGCGGTCGACGCTACTACATCGAACTCCGCCACATCCGGGGTGGATTGGATCATTTCGGAGTCACCTGGCATCGTTCTGCCGAAGGCGCGCCGGGTCTCGGAGCCGACCCCATTCCTGGTGAGTATCTGGC
>CAZDYB010000951.1:0-1629 GCA_964509045.1 uncultured Akkermansia sp. | reverse complement strand
GGCGCTGAAGGAGATTCTCAGCCGACTGGGGGTGGCATCATGAGTGAGGAACCCCGCACTCAATCCTCCATCGTCCTCTATCAGACCGAGGACGGCGCCACCCGTGTGCAATGCCGACTCGACCAAGACACCCTGTGGCTGACCCAGGCGCAGATCGCCGAGCTGTTTCAGACGACGCCCCAGAACGTCACGCTGCATCTCAAGGCCATCTTCGAGGAGGGAGAACTCACTGAGGCCGCAACTTGTAAGGATTACTTACAAGTTCGCCAGGAAGGCAAACGCGAGGTCTCCCGCTCCCTCCGGCACTATCGGTTGGAGGCCGTTCTGGCCGTCGGCTACCGCGTCCGCAGCCCCCGCGGAACCCAGTTCCGCCAATGGGCCACCGCCCGCATCAGCGAATACCTCGTCAAAGGCTTCGCCATGGACGACGAACGCCTCAAGAACCCCGGTGGCTGGGACTATTTCGACGAACTCCTCGCCCGCATCCGCGAGATCCGGGCATCCGAGAAACGCTTCTACCAGAAAGTCCGCGACCTCTTCGCCCTCAGCAGCGACTACCAGATGAGGGAAAAGGAAACCTCGACCTTCTTCGCCGAGGTGCAGAACAAACTCCTCTATGCCGCCACCCGCCAGACCGCTGCCGAGCTGATCGTGGCCCGTGCCGATCCCAACCAGCCCAACATGGCCCTCACCAACTGGAGCGGCTCCCGCGTCCGCAAGCAGGACATCCTCGTCGCCAAGAACTACCTCACCGAAGACGAGGTGGACACCCTCAACCGCCTCGTCGTCATCTTCCTCGAACAGGCCGAACTCCGCGTGAAGAAGCAAAAATACCTCACCCTCGACTTCTGGCGCAGCAGCGTGGACCGCATGCTGAGTTCCAACGACCAGCCTCTGCTCGAAGGCCCCGGCTCCATCAGTCACGAGGCGATGAAAACCATCGCTGCCGAACGTTACGAAAGCTTCGATACCAAGCGCCGGAACCAGGAAGCCATCGATGCCGACGCCGAGGACCTGAAAGCCATTGAAAACCTGGAGAGAGATCTGAAGCGGAAGGGAGGGAAGGCGTGAGCGCGGACACTCCTATCCGCAAAAAGGAGCGGGGACTTTCCAGTCCCCGGCAAGGCGGGTTGTCCCGCGAAGGCGGGATGCCCTCCGGTCATCGAAGCCGAGGCGCGGGAGACGGACAGGGTGTTGAAGGAGATTCTGGAGAGCATCGGGGCATGACTTTGGTCGAAACAGAAATAGGAACGATCGCACCAGGCTGGAAAGTCGTGCCTCTAAAAGATGTAGCCGAAAAGCCTCAATACGGATTAACCGCAAAGGCTGCAAAATCTGGTGCCACTCAGTTCCTCAGAATCACCGACATCACAGATCAAGGCGTCAACTGGACGACCGTTCCCTATTGCTCTGCGCCAAAGCACAAGATCGACACGTGCCGACTAAAATCCGGCGACATCGTCTTCGCTCGAATCGGTGCCACGACCGGCAAGAGCTACATGATCAGCAATCCGCCGAATGCGGTATTCGCGTCGTATCTCATCCGTGTCCGAGCGGCCAAAGACCTCGAACCCGGTTTCCTGATTCAGTTCTTCCAGTCACGGGCATATTGGCAGCAAGTAGATGCCA
>CAZDYB010000950.1:0-1636 GCA_964509045.1 uncultured Akkermansia sp. | reverse complement strand
CCACGACCTCGCCGGACGACTTCGGTTTGGGACGACGGGCGACGACATCCGGGTGATGACGCGTGCCGACGCCGCCACGGGCGCGACGCGCGAGCTGGCGGACATTCGCGGCCCTCAGGACAACGACGCGGCGGCGTCCTTCCTTTTGGAGCAAGTCCGGGGGCTTGTGGCCAACCCGGACGTGGCCGTGGTGGGATCGATCGCGGGCGGCCGCAAGACGATGGGCGCGCTCCTGTACGCGTGCTTCACGTTGGCGGCGCGCGAGACGGACCGCCTCACGCATGTTCTTGTGAGCCCGCCCTATGAAACGTTGCCGGGATTCTGGTTCCCAACCCAGCCCGGCCCCGTGCTGCGCGGACGCGACGGCGAGGAACGCCCGGCGTCACGGGCGATGGTGGAGCTGGCGGACGTTCCGTTTGTTCCGATCAGCAACCTGTTCCAACGGGAACTCGGCCGCGCGCCCGGGGGCTTCGAACGACTCGTGGACCAGTGCCGGACGGAGGTGCGCCAACGGTCCAGCGAACATCTTCAGGTGACCGTGGACGCCCGGTTGGCGCGCCTCGACCTCAACGGCCAATCCGTCGATCTGGCGCCCCGGGAGCACCTGCTCCTCCTCTTTCTGGCCTACCGCTGCAAGCACGGCGGCGAACCCATCCTGGCTTATCGGGACGCCATGGATCCCCTGAACGCCTTCCGCTCCGAAATGCGGCGGCAGGCGGACCCCAAGGACTTCAACGACGCGCGGCACGGCGACACCTTCCAGCGGCCCTTCGAGGAGGACTTGGAGGTCCGCCGCGCCCTCAGTTCCCTGAAGCGCAAGCTGGCCGCCATCGGTCCCAACGGCGCACGCCTCGCCGGCCTCCTCCCAGAACGCGGGCGCTTCCTCCTCGACCTCCCCGGGGCCCAGGTCCGCATCCGCTGAAAACCGGTCCCCCCCCAATAGATTCCCATGCCCACCGCCGTCATCCTCCAGCCCGACGCCCGAGTCCGCCTTGATCGTGAATCCCTTGAGGTCATCGGACGCGAGCCCGGCTCCGACTCGGAAACCCTGCTGCGCGAGATTCCGCTGCGGGACGTGGAACGCCTGATCTTGGCCGAGTCCGTCCAGATCACGTCGCAGGCGATGGGCGCGGTGCTGCGCCGGGAAATCCCCGTGTCGTGGATGTCGGGCTCGGGCCGGTTCCTGGGATCGTTCGTGCCCGCGACGCCGGCGCATGGCGAGGCGCGCGTGCGTCAATACCAGCGGACGCTCGACGCCGCCTTCGCGCTGCAGGTGGCCGGCCGCATCGTCACCGCCAAGCTCTACAACCAACGCCGCGTCCTCCAACGCCTCCAGGGAGCCCGGAAGGAGGCCGAGCCCAGCCCGGCGGAACAGGAACGCGACGGGTTCGTCCACGACGCCCTCGCCTTCATCGACGACCTGTTCCGGACGCTCCGAAGGGCCACCACCCTCGATGAACTCCGGGGCTACGAGGGAGCCGCCACGGCCCGCTACTTTGCAGCCTGGGCGCGGTTCCTTCCCGAGTCCTTCCCCTTTGAGCGACGCTCCACCCGGCCGCCCCTCAACCCGGTCAACGCCTGCATCTCGTTCGGGGCCACCCTCCTGTATCATGAGGTCGCCGCCGTCTGCCATGCC
>CAZDYB010000949.1:0-1637 GCA_964509045.1 uncultured Akkermansia sp. | reverse complement strand
CGATCTTGCCGCCCTTGACGTAGGGGGTCAGCAGGTCGATGACCTTGATGCCGGTCGCGAAGACCTCGGTCTTGGACTCGAGCTGGTCGAAGGCGGGAGCCGGACGGTGGATGCCCCAGCGCTCGGTGATCTGCAGCTCGTCCTCACGGACGTCGAGCGGCTTGCCGAGGGTGTTCCACACGTGGCCCTTGGTCACCTCGCCGACGGGAACCATGATCGGGCCGCCGGTGTCGCGGACGGCCGCACCGCGGACGAGGCCGTCCGTGGGCTGCATGGAGATGGCGCGCACCATGTTGTCGCCGATGTGCTGAGCCACCTCGAGGGTCAGAGTGCGGGCTCCGCCGCCTTCGTCACCCTCGTCGAAGCTCACCTCGACGTTGAGTGCGTTCTGGAGCTCCGGCATCGCCTCGACGGGGAACTCCACGTCGACGACAGGTCCGGTGACCCGGGCTACTCGTCCGACGCCGGTCACGGTCTCGGGGCTAGCGGTCATGATGTTCCTTCTCCTATGCGCTCAGCGCGTCGGCGCCGCCGACGATCTCGCTGATTTCCTGGGTGATCTCGGCCTGGCGGGCCTGGTTTGCCTGGCGGGTGAGGGAGCGAATGAGCTCCTCGGCATTGTCGGTGGCCGACTTCATCGCCCTGCGGCGGGCCGCGTGCTCGGAGGCAGCGGACATCAGCAGGGAGAGGTAGACCATCTGGTCGATGTAGCGCGGCAGCAGTCCGTCGAGGACGGCCTCCGGTCCGGGCTCGAACTCGTACAGCGGGAACGGGAGCGAGGACTCCTTGGAAACCACCTCGTCGACCACCTCAAGCGGGAGCACCCGCCGCACGCGAGCCTCCTGCGAGCCCATGTTGAGGAAGTGCGTGTAGACGATGTGGATCTCGTCCACCCCGCCCTCCTGCGTGGGCGTCAGGAACGCGGTGAGCAGGTCGTCGCCGATCCGCTTGGCATCCGCGTAGGTGGGCTGGTCGGTGAACCCGGTGTACTCCCCGGCCATCGCGCGGTTGCGGAACCGGTAGAAGGACACTCCCTTTCGGCCCACCACGTAGGGGATGACCTGGGTTCCCTTCTCGGTGAGGGTCCGGGCGAGACCCTCGGCCTCCTTGATGGCGTTGGACGAGTACGCGCCTGCGAGCCCGCGATCCGCGGTGATGACCAGGACGGCCGCCCGTGCGCTGTTATCGCTGCGCGCCATCAACGGATGCTTGCGCACATCGGACGCATGGCTGGCGGCCGCCGAGATGGCGGAGTTCAGCTGGATCAGGTACGGCTCGCTCGCCGAGAGCCGCTGCTGCGCCTTCACGATGCGCGAGGAAGCAATGAGCTCCATCGCCTTCGTGATCTTCTTGGTCGCCTGGACGGAGCGGATGCGCCGCCGGTAGACCCGCAGTTGTGCGCCCATGGACTAGCCCCGGACCGCCCGCTTGATCTGCGTCGGGTCGATGTCCTCCTCGGCGACGGCCTCAACCGGCTCGTCGTTCACCAGCAGGGCACCCGAGCTCGTGGTGAACTGCTTCTTGAACTCGCCGATTGCGGCCTCGAGGACGGCGACTGAGTCGTCCGACAGGTCCGTGGAGGTGCGGATGGCATCCAGAACCCCGGGCTTGGCCCGCTCGACGTACGCAAGGAACTC
>CAZDYB010000948.1:0-1638 GCA_964509045.1 uncultured Akkermansia sp. | reverse complement strand
GGCGGGGGGGGGGTGGGGCGTTTGGGATTTCCCCCCCGGAGACGGGGGCGGCGGTGGTTTCCCCTTGGGGGATCGCGGGTGGGTGGTGGGGTCCCTGGGGGGGGCGGCGGGGCATCAGACCGTTCGGAGTCACCGGCGGCCTGCCGGGCCTTCCGACTGGAGATCCAGTTGATGATGGCGCCGCCGACGACGAAGGCGATGACCATCCATGGATTGTCGAACAGGCTGGCGGCGAGGAGTGGAGACATGGAGGGATGGGGCTACTTGGACTTGCCGTCGGGATGACCGGTGGCGCCGGGGTTTTCGCGGTCATCACTTCCGATGCTTTCGCGCATGGCGGTGTCGGCCTGGACGTTCCTGAGGCGGTAGTAGTCCATGACGCCGAGGTGACCACGTTCGAAGGCGGTGGCGATGGCGAGGGGGATCTGGGCTTCGGCCTCGACGACGCGTGCGCGCATTTCGGAGACGCGTGCGACCATTTCCTGTTCGGTGGCGACGGCGGCGGCGCGACGGACTTCGGCCTGGGCCTGGGCGATGAGTTTGTTGGCCTCGGCCTGTTCGGCCTGGAGTTTGGCGCCGACATTTTCGCCGACGTCGACGTCGGCGATGTCGATGGAGAGGATTTCGAAGGCGGTATTGCTGTCGAGAGCCTTGTCGAGAACGGTCTTGGAGATGCGGTCGGGGTTTTCGAGGACTTCCTTGTAGGTGGCGGCGGAACCGATGGTGGAGACGATGCCTTCGCCGACGCGTGCGATGATGGTTTCCTCGGTGGCACCGCCGACGAAACGTTCGAGATTGGTGCGGACGGTGACGCGGGCCTTGGCGCGGATGACGATGCCGTCCTTGGCAACAGCATCGATGGTGGTCTTGCCGGCGCTGGGGGCGGGGCAATCGATGACCTTGGGATTGACGGAGGTCTTGACGGCCTCGAGGACGGTTTTCTGGGTGCCCTTGGTGGCGAGGTCGATGGCGCAGGCGCGGTCGAAGACGAGGTTGATTGCGGCCTTCTTGGCGGCGATGAGGGCGAGGACGACCATCTGGACATTGCCACCGGCGAGGTAATGGGTGGAGAGATCGTCGATGGTCAGGGGAAGGCCGGATTTAACGGCTGTGATGCGGGCGTCGACAACCATGCCGACGGGAACGCTGCGGAGGCGGAGGGCGATGAGTTCGGTGAAGGTGACCTTGGCGCCGGAGAAGAGGGCGCGGATATAGATCATCCCGAAGTTCAGGGCGAGGATGCCGATGACGAGGAGGATGACGCCGCCGACAACGTAGAGGATGAGATCGATTCCGACGGGAAGACCTGAGGTCTGCGCCAAGATTGGTTGCATGGCACCACAATTCCCCTGTCCCACGGATCCGACAAGGAATTAGAATGGTGGGATTGGTGGCGGGACGGATTCCGATACGGGGCCCGGCAGAGGACGCGAGGACGGGGCGGGCGACACGCTTTCGCCGCCCGAGTCGGTAGGGACAATGTTGGAATGCGCCCCGGGTGAGGTTCCCGGCCTGGTCAGGAGTAGTTCGGTCAGGATTCCACGTTGTTGCGGGGAGAGCCCGGACTTACTTTACCTGCATGAGATGGGTTGGATGCGTCCTGGTATGGTTGGTGGGGATGGGGTTGGTGTTGGGGGG
>CAZDYB010000947.1:0-1644 GCA_964509045.1 uncultured Akkermansia sp. | reverse complement strand
GCCCAAAGTTGAAGACTTTGTGAAGCATGCTCTTGAACGATTTGGCGACAGTCCCGGGATGCAGGGCCGTTCCGTAGGTCGTCACACTCGGCAGAGAATGGGACAACCGAAAAAGCACATAGGCTGTCGCTGTGTCCGGTACCCATTTCCGGCCGTTCATCACCACCTCGGTGTCGTCGAAGCAGGCCTGGACATCAAAGGCAGTGGTCGGCAGCGATCCGGTCTCCAAGCCAGTGTCGCCTACCAGGGTGTTGCTCATACTCAGATGGGGGTGGGGGGATGAAAATGGGTTATCCGGCGGGACGTCCACCAGGGTTGGAAAGCGGGGGTTTTCCTCCTCTCCTCGGACTGCGGGCAGGTGGCGGGCCGCCAGTTGCATCGGGGACCGACCCGTGGGCCGAGTCGTAGGTGGGCAGGAAATCCTGCCTGTTCTCCCTCTCATACGTTTTCCCTTCCTTCTCCTGTTCCACGGCATCGCCGCCGAACAAGGTCTTCAACAGCGTTGGGCCGGAGACAGGTCCAGCCGTGTGAGCGTACCGAAGCAACTCGAAGAACAATCGCTGTGACGTGAAGCACGCGTTGCCGAAACTGATCTTCGGCATCTGGTCCCATCCATAGGCATGCCGAAGAACGGATCGGAGGAAGTGCGACAACTCATCGCGAACCTGCTCACACTCGGCCCGGAGCAGCTGCATCAAGTCAGGGTTCACCGAGGTGCTGGCGAGCACAGCTCCTGAGGCTCCCGCCCAGATGCGCATGCGATCCGAAATGGTTTCCCATTTCGCTACGGCGAAGGGTTTCGGATCCAGCCAGAGGACCTCATACTTGTAGTCGAACGGCACCACCTGCTCCCAGCCGCCCGTACGACCCTTGGCCTTTTCATAAATGGCCTTGGCCCGCTTCAAGGTGTACTGCCAGGCCGATGCTGACGCAGGCATGTTGGCCTTCGGCTCAAATCCAAGTCGGTGGTTTTTGATCACGCGGCGGCCGGCGAATGCGTACTGAGACTCGCCCGACTCCATGGAGTCTGACTGCCCGAGGGTCCGGAACACGGCCCGAATCAGTGGCGTACCAATGCCGAATCCCGTGGGCGCACGCTTCAGCACACGGAATCCCTCCGCGCTTTCCGGATTGTTGGTATTCCAGGCATCCCATTTTGGGCCGCCGAAGGTGATTTTGCCTGACTGGTACCTCTCGCGAGTGGCCGTATCCAGCGCCTCCATTACGTGGGCAGGAACCTGCTGTTGCAGGGTGAAGGTCTCAAAACCCCCGGCGTCGCTGTAGTCGATCCTTTCCGGGTGAACAAACGTCACCCGCCCTGGGGCCGGCTTTCTCCACGTGGCCACCAAGACGTCAGTGGTTACCCATTCCCGCACCGCCTGAGTTATGAACTGCCGGCAGTTCTCGGTGACGTCCTCCCGATCCGATTCAGCCACGCTGTCCGGCAGCCTGATTCGGGGTTTGAATCCGACCAGAGCGGCCCGGAGTGCCAGCACCGGGGCCGCATACCAATGAGTCTGACTCCAGGCTCGAGCGAGCTCGAAGTGCCGCTTTGGATTCGTGTCCGACAGGTCGCGATCAAACTGATCGAAGGATTGGATGCCGCCCCCTCCTGCCACCGGTTCCCCGTAGCTGCCGACATCG
>CAZDYB010000946.1:937-1652 GCA_964509045.1 uncultured Akkermansia sp. | reverse complement strand
GATCAGGCACGGCTCCAAAACACGCCCGAAGGTGGATTCTGGGCGCTACGCTTCCTACCGCCGACTGACGGCCGCAACGTTGGGTGGGTCCGCCTGACCATGGACGGTCTTGACAGCTTCTGGGTCACCGATCCTGCGCAAGCGCTCATCGTTACGGAGGATAAATAGCGATACCGCCATTTTTTATGAACACATCCGACACCGTCATCCCGACCCCTGAGAGTCGGGCGCGAGCCCATGGCCAAGAGCCGTCCATGGTCCGGTCCGGGCCGGACGGCGCGGCAAGGGGCGCCGCCGGGGCGAAGCCGGATGCGGCCGATCCTTTCTCCTGCTGGCCGCTTTCTTTCGAGGGTGAGCCGCCGCCGCGCGCTTCCTGGCTGCAGGATCGTCCGCTGGTCTTTGTCGGCGCATGGGAGCCGGTCTCTTGGCGGCAACGGGCAGGGTGGGCCATGACCGACGAGGCGCGTTACTCGAGGGAGGAGGAGTTTTCCGACCGCGCCATTGGACGTTACCTCGATGCCGGGGCAAACATGGTGGTTATTCCCTACGCCAAATGTTTCGGGATCGAGGCGACGCCGGACGAAATCGCCGCCGGCCGGGACTTCATCGAGCGGGCCCGGGCCCGCGGGCTGCGCACCTCGGTCTACATCCGCGTCGATGCGCTGACGCCCGAGACGATGGCCGCCTCGCACCCCGGGGTGGAGGATTGGCTGAC
>CAZDYB010000946.1:0-905 GCA_964509045.1 uncultured Akkermansia sp. | reverse complement strand
AAGTCTGCTACTTCCATCCGGGAGCGCGGGCTTGGCTGGAGGGCGTGCTGCGCCATGCGGTGACGGAAATGAAGGCCGACATGATCCACTGCGACGGGTTCATGTTTTCGGGATACGCCCCTTGGCACGCGAGCCGTTCGCCGCGGGCTTTGGCCTCCTACCGTGCGTGGCTGAAGAAGCAGTATGCCGACGCGTCGGAGCGCGAGGCGTTTTTCGGCGTGGTGGATTTCGACAGCATCGAATTTCCCGAATTCGCCGAGGGGGCGCGGCTCCCGGTCGTGCTGCGCTCGGCCGATTTCCAGGCTTGGTATCGCTTTCTCTGGGACAAGGAACTGGCCTTCACCCGGCACGTGCGCCGCTACGTCAAATCGCTCGATGCGGAAACCGTGCTCTATGCCAATCCCTGGTGGTCGCGCGCCGTTCCCGTGCCGCGCGCGGCCTGCAGTCAGGTGGAACGCCTGCTGCCGTGGCTTGACGCCGTTTTTTCCGAAGATCCTTACCATCTGCAATATTCCGGCGGTCGCGTGCGTTCGCGCCAGGGCCTGTTCTGCAACACGGCCAGGTCCAGCCGCTGGCTGGACCTGTTCAAGACGGCGCGCGAATATGACATCCCCGTGCTCCACTACCACTGGTTGGCGAAACCGCGGGCTGTGGAAGCCAGCATGGGCCTGTCGGTCGCGGCCAATGGCGGTCACGCCGCCGCCCTCGGGTTCGCCCACCGCTACCTGCCGCACTACACGGTGGCCCTCGAAACCAAAAGCAGGGTCGTGGACTGGGTCGGGGCCAATTGGGATTTGCTCGGTCGCACGAAACCGTTCGGGGATCTGGCTCTCGTGCGGCACCACGAAAGCATGGCCTGGAACGCCCGCGAGCCTTGGTGGGCCCCGATGGGCTTCGAGCAAGTT
>CAZDYB010000945.1:0-1659 GCA_964509045.1 uncultured Akkermansia sp. | reverse complement strand
CTGCAGGCGGATCAGGTCGGAGGTCTTCGTTGCCCCTGGATCCCTTTGGTGTGCACCCGTCGTCCTCCCGGAGAAATGAACACCGAAGGGGCGAAGGGGCGAAGCTGAAGGCGGATCAGGTCGGAGGTCTTCTTTGCCCCTGGATCCCTTTGTTGTGAACCCGTCTTCCTCCAGGAGAAATGAACAACGAAGGGGCGAAGTGGCGAAGCTGAAGGCGGATCAAGCCGGATCTTCTTTGCACCCTTGGTCCCTTTGTTGTGAACCCTTCTTCCTCCCTGAGAAATGAACAACGAAGGGGCGAAGGGGCGAAGGTGAGGGCGGATCAAGTCGGAGGTCTCCTTTGCACCCTTGTTCCCTTTGCTGTGAACCCGTCTTTCCATTGCACGACTGCCCGTGGGATCGGGGGCTTGTCGGGAGGCGCGGGACGGGATAGGGGACGCCATGCCGTTGATTGATGTGTCGACGTATGAGGCGCCGCCGTTGTTGAGGGACGGACATGCGTTGACGGTGTTTCCGACCTTGTCGCGTCGGGTGGAAGGCGTGCGGTATCGCAGGAGTCGGGTGGAACTGGTGGATGGCGACTTCCTGGACCTGGACATTTCAGAGGTGGGTTCGGATCGGGTGGTGGTGGTGTCGCACGGGTTGGAGGGGCACTCGGGACGTGCGTATGTGCTGGGGATGGTGCGGGCTTTCAACCGGGCGGGGTGGGATGCGGTGGCGTGGAACTTCCGGGGATCGTCGGGGGAACCGAACCGGTTGTTGAAGTTCACGCATAGCGGCGCGACGGACGATCTGTCGGCGGTGGTGGAAGTGGTGCGGGCTTGGGGACGGTACGGGAGTCTGGCGCTGGTGGGATTCAGTCTCGGGGGAAACCTGACGCTGAAATACCTCGGGGAACGTGGGGAGAAAGTGCCGCCCGAGATCCGGTCGGCGGTGACGTTTTCGGTGCCGTGCGATCTCCGGGGTGCGGCGGAGCGGATGGGGGCGTGGGGAAACCGGTTGTACATGAAACGGTTTCTGGTGGACCTGCGGGAGCGGATGGAGATCAAGGCCCAGCAGTTTCCGGGTCGGTTGGATCTCGCAGGGATTGGTGGGATGCGGACGTTCCGGGAGTTTGATGACCGATTCACCGCGCCGTTGCATGGATTTGCCGATGCCGAGGAGTACTGGCGACGGTCGGGATCAGCGGTCCATGTGGGTGGGATCCGGGTGCCGACGTTGCTGGTGAATGCGGTGGATGATCCGTTCCTGTCGGAGACCTGTTTTCCCAGGGAGACGGCTGTGGCGAGCCCCTGGCTGCATCTGGAAGCGCCGACCCGGGGCGGTCATGTGGGGTTCGTCCAGTTCACCCCGGAGGGGGATTACTGGTCGGAACGCCGGGCGGTGGAGTTTGTGCGGGCGGTGATGGGTTGATGGGAGAAGGTAGTGGGATCGAAGGTAGTGGGGTCGTGTTTCAACAGTTGACAAATGGGCTGGTCCCGGGTGGGGGTCTTCCTCGTGCGGTGTCGCGTCCGGTGCAGGCCCCTGTGTGTGGGTTGGGAGGCTCGGGTTGTTGTTGGGATGGCTGAAATGTCAATGATTTAGATGTGACCCCATTGCTCTCTGCCTGCCGTCACAATGTTGCCTATTGGCGGGGCAAGGACTTCTTCGGATGTGGCC
>CAZDYB010000944.1:0-1661 GCA_964509045.1 uncultured Akkermansia sp. | reverse complement strand
CATTTTGCCGCGTTGCGGCAGCGAAAGGGTTGCGACGTTCGGTTTGCCCTGCCCCAAAGGGGCTGAATGAGACAGCCCGGGGCATCGCCCCGGGATCGATGGTGACCAACCCGTTCCGCCCTGAAGGGGCGGGATGAAGGTCATGTCGCCCTTTCAGGGCGCGATGGGGTCGCATCTAAATCATTGGTTCTGCTGCAGAACCCCCCCTGTTTTGGAATTTGGCCGCGCACGGACGAAATCGGGGGAATCCGATAACGTTCAATTTCGACTTATAAGGTGTTTTGATTTCTTCGGAGGGTGATTTCAAGGGGGTGAAAAGCCGGCCACTTGGTTTTTTCAGCAGAACCTAATATTTAGACACGACCCCATTGCCCTTCAATCCAATCACGGGACGGGGAAACGATTGGCAAGCTGATGAGTCTGATCGAGCGAGCCTGCCAACCGATGGAGTCGGATCGTTACCGCGACGCCGAGTCGTTCGCAGTCGATCTTCGGGCTCTGGGGTGATTCCGATGGCCGGAGCTGGTTCCGTCGTTGGGCGCGTTTGGAATCGGCTGTCACCGTTTCAGGCCTGCTGACCTCGGCGGGTGTTTCCTCATCGCCGCCTGCGGTCAAGCAACCGACGTTTCCAGGTCGAAGGGGCTGTTCCTTGACACCATCGATCGATCAACCGACCGTCATACGCATGGAATCCGTCACCGTCTCGCCGAAGTTCCAGGTCGTTATCCCGCAGAGGATTCGGGAGCGCCTGGGAATCCGTTCCGGGGAAAAGGTCCACGTCATGGCCTTCCAGAACCGGATCGAGATGATCCCCTTGCGCAGCATGCGCAGCATGCGCGGCTTCCTGAAGGGGATGAGCACCGACTTTGAGCGGGAGAAGGGTGACCGGCTGTGAACGTGGTGGATTCTTCGGCGTGGCTGGCCTGGTTCACGGACGGAGCCGACGCCGACTCGTTTGCCCCGGTGATTGAGGACACCGATCTCCTCGTCGTCCCCTCGGTCTGCATCCTGGAGGTATTCCGGTTCATCCGACGGGAACGGGGTGAGGACGCGGCCCTGGAGGCCGTGTCCCTCATGCAACGCGGAGCCGTGGTCGACCTCGACGCCACGCTGTCGATGGATTCGGCGGAGATCGGGCTGACCGAGGGGTTGGCGATGGCGGACGCGATCATCTACGCGACGACCCTTCAGGTGGACGGAACGCTCTGGACGCAGGACGCGCACAAGGCCCACGTCCGCTACTGCGCCAAGGGAAGAAGCGTCTAGGCGCATCCGTGCGGGCACTTCCAACCGCTGACAGCGGTTCACGGACTTCCGGGTGCATCTTGGGTTGGTCATGGATGTCGGCCGCCTGCACTCAGGTCGCGATGTGAGAGCGCCCGATGAGGGCAGCAGGCCTACAACGGTGACAACCAACCCCAGATGCTCCCCTCATCCCACCCCTTCCGGATCCTTGCCCATGGGCGACGATTTCCTCAGTCTCGGAGCAAGGAGTTTCGCCTCAGATGAGCAACGGATCCCAACCCAGACTGGATGGAGCCCAGCAGAAGCGGCTCCTGATCAACATTGTCTCTGAACCGGTGGCCGCCCTGGCCGGAGCCGGTGCCGATGCCAATGAACTCCCCCTGCACAAGGCCGACAAACGCATCCCCGCGGCCGCC
>CAZDYB010000943.1:0-1662 GCA_964509045.1 uncultured Akkermansia sp. | reverse complement strand
TATTGCTTCTCCGGAAACTGATCCTTCATCCGGAGCGTCGAGGTGTACTCGACGTCTGGGTCCCTTTCGGGGCGTCGAGTTTCACTCGACGTCGGAGCCAGATTCCCACCCCGTTCACCGCGTTCCGTGCCGCCGTTCCTGCCGCAGGAACTCCACTTCCTCCAACAGCTCCAACATCATCCGCAACCCAGTCTCGTTGAGCGCACATTCCCTTCGGAGGTGTTCGATCCGCCGCAACTGACGCAGGCACTCTTCATCAAACCGTTCCCCGGCCCCCGCCCCACCCGTTACCGGCCTCAGGAAGCCGCATTCCCGATACCGGATCACCGTGGATTCCTCCACGCCCGCCAGTTCCGCAATCATTTCCAGCGAGTACCAAACCCCGACTTCCGCCTCATATACCGGAAGTCCGACGGATTCAGATGACGGTTCGTTGCTCATGCCCTGCTCGTTCGGATTCATCGGATTGTCCTCGGCTGAAAACTGGAGCCATCGCGCAACTGCTCCCACAACACCCGCTCTTCCGCACTCACCACCGTCGGAAGCTGCACCTGCAGGACCACATAAAGATCACCCCGCTCCCCCGCCTTGCCCATCGGCAGGCCGCGCCCACGGACCCGAAGCTTCCTCCCCCCTTCCGTCCCCGCCGGAATCCGGACCTTCACCGGGCCATCCAACGTCGGCACCGTCACCTCCGCCCCCAAAACCGCCTCCCATGGCGCCACATCCAACTCATGGATCAGGTCCGCCCCCCGACTCGTGAAATCCGGATGCGCCGCATGACGCACCCGCAGGAACAGATCCCCAGCCAAAGCCCCGCCCGAACCCCCTTCACCTTGACCCGGTACCCGGATCCGACGCCCATCCGTCACCCCCGCCGGCACACGCACCTGGAATGTCCGGGTCTCCGCCTGCCCGGTCCCCGGATGGATCGTCTGCAACGAGATCGTCCGGATCGTCCCCCTCATCGCTTCTTCCAACGTCACCAAAAGATCTCCCTCGATGTCGCTGCCCCGTCGCGCCTGTCCAGATCCCGGTCGTCCCGAGCCACCTCCCAGCCCTGACCCTTCCCCCGGCGGGAATCCATAACGGCTGCCACCGCTGAAGTACTGCTCGAAAAAGTCGCTGAACCCGGTTCCGCCAAAGTGGAACTCCGGCCCCGCCCCACCCGGAGCCGGTTCCGGCGTCGGCACTCCCCCGGGATCTCCCTCCCGCCAACGCGCCCCCAACCGGTCATACTTGCTGCGCTTCTCCGGATCGCTCAGGACCTCGTTGGCCTCATTGATCTCCTTGAACCGTTCCTCCGCCGCCGCCTTGTCCTTGGCGACGTCCGGATGATACAACCGCGCCAGTTTGCGGAACGCCTTCTTGATGTCGTCCGCCGTGGCGTCCCGTGCCACACCCAGCACCGCATAGTAATCCTTGAACCCGGTAGCCATGAAGATCTCACCGGATGAAACCCGAACGCAGGCGCGCCGCGCGAGGATCGATTTGAACCCGGAAGCATGAACGAGCGCGGATACATGAAGCACGCCCACCTGATTCAGGACGTGTTCCTTCTTTCAACCTCCGGCCAATCGCCACGCCTTCGGGATCCCATTTGCCGCAGAACAACCGGCTCGAACCCGAAGGGTTCAAAGCAATTAGCCGGTGGTCGAGGAG
>CAZDYB010000942.1:0-1664 GCA_964509045.1 uncultured Akkermansia sp. | reverse complement strand
ATGTGACCCCATTGCCTTCGCTTTCGTCCGGCCTGGCCTCGCCGGAAATCCGGCCATGGCCCGCGGGCCGCCCCAGCATGTCTGCGGTTCCGGAAATGAGCTTGACGCTCAAATTGAATATGCAGACTTCCGGCCCATGTGCCCATTCCGTCTCCGGTCCTGTCCATGGGCCGTTGCCCTGCTGCTGCCGGCGTTTTCGGTCGTAGCGCAGAACGCGGGCTTGATCGCCCTGGAACGCAGTGCCAGCTACCTTCAGTTGGCTAACGGCGAGTTGCAGCCCTTGTGGGAGCCGTTCACCCTGCGAGCGCTTCTTCAGTTGACCGAAGGCCCCGGGGAATCCTTCGTGCACGAGGTCACCCTGCAGCCCCCGGTCGGACAACCGCTGCCGCTGCCCTTTTCGCAAGCTGACTTTGGCTTTTCGCTCACCGTTCCCTTCGATGCTGCGTCCGCCTTGGAAAGCGCCTTCGGGGCCGGCAGCTACCGTTTCAACCTGAGCGGATTCATTTCAGGCGATGCCACCTATGTTTTGAACGTGCCTGATGCCTCCCTGCAAGCGCGGCCGCTGATCGCCAATTTCGCCGCCACTCAGAACATTGACCCGGCCAACAGCTTTGTCCTGCGCTGGACGCCGCAAGTCTCGGCCCGGGGGTTTGCGCGTCTCCGGATTCGGGACGACTCGATTCTGGAGGAGATCTACGATTCCGGAAACATCCCGGGCGATGCAACGGAGGTCGAAATCCCCAGCGGCCTGCTAAAAGGGGGGCCGAACTCAAGCTACGTGGCGCAGTTGTCCCTGAGCCGCCTGGATTTCCTGAAAGTCGACACCGTGCCCTCGCTGGTGGCCTACAGCACGACCACCACCAGTTTCGAACTGCGGACTGGCACCGGAACTGTCGATCCCGAGCCATCCCGTTTCCGGGCCGTCGCGTTGAACGGTCCGGGTGACGTCGTCTTCACCGTCGAATGCACGCCCGGCGTGCCGTTGAATCTGCAGAAATCCCCCGCGCTGGGCGCCGGCTGGGAAACCGTGCAGACCATTACCCCCGATGCTTCGCCCGCCACCCTGACCCTCCCGGCGGCAACGCTTGGCGACGCGGCGTTCTTCCAGGCAGTGCAATAGGAGAGCCATTCGGGTCAGTGCTCCCTTTTGACATACCATGCCCGGTTCTTAGCCGTGGAATCCATGCTTCGCAGCCTGCGGATCGGGTCTGAAGGCGCGATGTGCCCTGTGATGAATCGCGAGGACCGGCGGAGACCGATTGTCCGCGATGCCCAGGATCGACAGCGCTTGTTCGAAATCCCGCCGATTCAGCACCTTCCAGTTTCCTGGCGCATCCAGGCGAGCTGGACTTGAAGGGCTGTGGACTGGGGAGAGGCTCCCGGAACGAGGGCGGCCACAACCGCCTTGCGGTTGGAGGTTATGGGGGCGGGTTTCCCAGGGTAGGTCCTCGTTCCTCGGACCAACCCTGGGCTGGGGGCCGGAACGCCGTTGGCGTTGGAGTTCGGCGGTTGGCCAGAGGACGACCCTCAGGCCAGCAGCGGTCGGATGAGTTCGCCGTGGACGTCGGTGAGGCGGTAGTCGCGGCCCTGGAACTTGAAGGTCAGGCGTTCGTGATCCAGGCCGAGCAGGTGGAGCAGGGTGGCGTGGATGTCGTGGACGTGGG
>CAZDYB010000941.1:0-1668 GCA_964509045.1 uncultured Akkermansia sp. | reverse complement strand
GTATTGTTCCTGACGGGCGTCCTGCTGTTTGGGATCACGTTGGTGATCAACCTGCTTGCCGAACGACTGGTCCGGGGAGGAGCGAAGTCCCGATGAAGGCCGATGTCGACAGGGGGAATCCATTTCGGGAGACGTCGACGGGGGCGCGACAGCGGCGTTTCGAGACGGGAACCCGGCGTGCTCTGGCAATGTTGACGGTGCTGTTGATCCTGCCGTTGGTGGCGATACTGGGCCATCTGTTCATCGAGGCCTGGCCAGTGCTTCGGTGGAGTCTGCTGTGGGAATCGCCTCGCAACGGGATGAAGGATGGCGGTCTCTGGCCGGCATTGGTGGGAACGCTGTACCTGGTGGGATTGTCGTTGGCGGCGGCGACGCCGGTCGGGGTGGCAGCGGCGGTCTACCTTCATGAATATGCCCGGGATTCCTGGCTGAACCGCGTGATCCAGATGGCGGTGATCAACCTGGCCGGCGTCCCCAGCATCGTGCATGCGTTGTTCGGGTTGGGGGCGTTCGTCTATGCCGCCCGCCTCGGATACTCGGTGCTGGCGGCATCGCTGACCCTGGCGGTCATGACCTTGCCGGTGATCATCACCAGCACCCGCGAGGCGCTCGCGGCCGTGCCGGTGAGCTTCCGGGAAGCCTGTTGGAATGTGGGCGCCACCCGATGGCAGACGTTGCGGGCCGTCGTGCTTCCCAACGCGCTTCCGGGAATCCTGACCGGCGTGATCCTCCAGGTCAGCCGCGCCGCGGGCGAAACGGCCCCCATCCTCTTCACCGGCGCCGTCTTCTATAAGTCCGTCCAGGCCGGCGATATCCTCGCCTATAGGTTGGACGAACAATGCATGGCCCTCGCCATGCATCTCTATACCCTCGCCACCCAGGTTCCCGGGGTTCGTCCCGCCCTCCCGGCCGCCACTGCGATCACCCTTCTCGGCGTCGTTGTCTTCGTCAACGCCGCCGCCATCCTCGTCCGGACCCGCACCCGCTCCCATCGTCGTTGGTAACCGATGACTGCGCCCGACCACATCCTGACGGTGGATGGCCTGAAGGTCTCCTACGGAACCCAGGTGGTCCTGCGCGAAGTCAACCTGGGCGTCGTCCGGCACGAGATCCTGGCCGTGATCGGTCCGGCCCAAAGCGGCAAGACCACCTTGCTCCGCTGTCTCAACCGGACCATTGATCTCATCCAGGGCGCCCGGGTGGACGGCGCGGTCGCCTTGAATGGGCGATGCATCCGTTCGGGCGGCATGGTGGAGGATCTGCGGCGACGGATCGGCCTCGTGGCGCCGTTGCCGGTCGGACTGCCTCTTTCCATCTACGACAACGTGGCGTTCGCTCCGCGCTGCGCCGGCATTCGGGATCGTGCCGAACTGGATCATCGGGTGGAACAAGCCCTGCGCCGGGCCGCGCTGTGGGATGAGGTCAAGGATCGGTTGGCCCAACTGGGCACCCGTCTCTCGGGTGGGCAGCAGCAGCGATTGGCCCTGGCACGAGCCTTGTCGCATCGCCCCGAGGTTCTCTGTCTCGACGAGTTCTCCATCGCCATCGATCCGGTCACCACCATGCGGATCGAGGAGATCCTGCGGGAACTCCGTTCGGAACTCACCGTGGTCTTGGTCACCAATCTTCTGGCCCAGGCCCGTCGCCTGTCCGACCGAACCCTGTTCC
>CAZDYB010000940.1:0-1671 GCA_964509045.1 uncultured Akkermansia sp. | reverse complement strand
CCGGGTCCTCAGCCCGGGTTGATTCGTGTTCTTCATCGCAATCGTAACGCCTTCAGGCCAACGGCAGCCCGGTTTCCGCCCGACACAGTCCATCATGGAGTACCTGCACCGCACGAGCCTTCGTATCGACCGATCCCAGCCCCAGCTCACACTCAAAATGGCACGACGCATACCCAACCGCCTTGCGTTCATACTCCAGAATCCACGTCCGCCGTGACGGCATCCATTCCTCCCGCACCGGCCAGACCCCGGGACGGGGCCGGATGTGTTCCTTCACCCCGACCCGCCATGGCTTGGGACTCACCCGCGCCCGGAAACACCGCTGGCGGCGACACATCCGCACATACACCGGGTCCGCCTTCACCGCCGCAAACAACCCGGCCACCTCGGGATCGTCCGGAGCAAACACCTGATGCATCGCCATCAGTCGGAATCCAGCCGGCGTACGATACACCCGGATCCGCCAACCCGGTCGTCCCGCCAGGAAACGCTCGATCCGACCCTTCAATCGCTTCAACGGATCGCCCCACCGGATCCGACTCCAGGCCGCCAGGGCTCCGCCCACCAACCCGACCAGCAGACCCCAGACACCCAAACCCGGGGAACCTGTTCCCCAACCCAACCCGATGCAGACCACTGCCAACCCCAGAAGATAAGCACACCCCATCCCCGATGAGATCCCGGTTCCCACATCCACGTCCGCAAACAAGACGTCCGGCGTGTTGAGGCACAGCGCGCCGTAACTGTTTCGGGTGATCACCCCATCGCCGTGCTCGGCGACGATCTCCTCCCGGATCGGTACTCCGTCCGCTCCGTTGTACGGGACCTTCGGTTCCCGCCTCGCCAGCTTCTCCCCCGACAGTATCCGTCCCAATGCTTCCGACGCCCGCGCGTCCGCAACCGATCGCGCCTCTTCCGGATCGATGGCGGACCAACCGAAACGACGCACCGTCACCTGCCGCCCCTCCTCGCGGTGCCGTGCCACGCCTTCAGCCCAATATCGCGGAATGATCATCCTGTGCCTCCAACGGATCGTTCAATCCACATAGACCAGCTCGTTCAAACGAAAGATCACCCGCGCCAGCGCCGCGGCCACTTCCCCCTCAATCCGACCCTCCTCCATCCCATCCTCCCGCAACCGGGTGCGCATCGCCGACACGAACTGCTCCATGCCTTCCCGCTCCGCCATGGTCGGCGAACGTCCCAGGGACTCCCGGTAGGCGCGGTCCCATCGATCTCCGGTTTCGCCGCATTGCCGTTCCAGACGTTCCGAGAACGCCTTGGCCTGCTCGTGCACGAAGGCGTCATTCAACAGCCACAATGCCTGCAGCGGAGTCGTGCTCGAAGTCCGCACCGGCGTGCTCGCCGCCGGATCCGCACCGTCAAAGATGGCCAGGTACGGATGCCGCTGGATGCGTTGGGTCATGAGATAGACGCTCCGGTGCCGGCTTTCGTAAACCGCCTTGAACGGGTTGTGCTGGGTGAACTTCCACTCCGTCTGCGGCGGGAACGGATGTGGCCCCGGTCGCCCCTCCTCCAGATTCCCGGCCAGGTACAACAGCGTGTCCCGGATCGATTCCGCATCCAGTCGGCGCCGCGGGAACGATCCAAGCAATCCGTTCCCCGGATCCTTTTCCATCGCTGCCGGATTCCGTTCACCCGACAACTGAT
>CAZDYB010000939.1:0-1674 GCA_964509045.1 uncultured Akkermansia sp. | reverse complement strand
AAGAACAGGCCCTGCCATTTGAAACGGAAGGCGTTGTCCTTGTCGGGAGCCTGGTTGGAGGCGGCGTGCTGGAGCAGGAGCGAATAGGCGTCGAGCGGATGCAGCTCGCGCTTGATCCGTTCCTCATTGGTGAGTTCGGACAGGTCGGGGGCGGTCGGTGCGACCGGGGCGGTTCCAGCGGGAATCAGGTCGTTGAAACGGATCCCGCGGTTCTGGAGCCCGGCGAACAGGCCTTCGAGATAGGCGGACTGTTCCGGATTGAGGGGTTGACCGGCAATTTCCTGGAAGGGCAATGGCATGGTGGGGTCTCCGGGGGATCAATAGACGTCGCGTTGATAGCGGCCGGCGTTCCGCAGGGCGGCGACATAGGCGACGGCATCGTCGGCACTCCGTCCGCCGGCGGTCCGGATGACTTCATGCAGAGCCGCATCGACATCGCGCGCCATCCGCCGGGCATCGCCGCACACATAGAAATGGGCGCCGTCCTCCAGCCACGCCCACAGGGTGGATGCCTGGGAGCGCATCCGGTCCTGGACATAGATCTTCTCCGCCTGATCCCGGCTGAACGCCAGGTCGAGGCGGGTGAGGAATCCGTCCTGATGCAGGGGTTCGAGTTCGTCGGCGTAGAGGAAGTCGGTGGCCCGGCATTGATCGCCGAAGAACAGCCAGTTGGGTCCGGTGGCCCCGGTGATGCGACGTTCCTCGATGAAGGCGCGGAAGGGGGCGATGCCGGTGCCGGGTCCGACCATGATCATGGGGCGGGTGGGATCGGGCGGTGGGCGGAAGTTGGGGGAGGAATGGATGAAGACGGGGACCGGGGTCTCGCGGGGGAGCACCCGGTCGGCGAGCCAGCAGGAGGCGACGCCTTTCCGGGAGCGACCGTGGAGGGAATAGCGGACGGCGCCGACGGTCAGGTGAACCTCGCCGGGATGCATTCTGGGCGAAGAGGAAATCGAGTAGAGCCGGGGCTGGAGCGGGCGGAGGAGGGGAGCGAGTTCGGAGGGAAGAAACCGTGCGCCGGGAGCGGCGCGAAGGACATCGACGAGATCCCTTCCGACAAGCCACGCGTCGAGTTCGGCGCGGCGGTCGGGATTGAGAAGGCTGCGGAGTTGGCCTTCCGAGGACCGTTCGGCGGCGGTGCTGAGGAAGGCGACCGGTGTCTGGGTGATGTTCCATCGACGCAGCAGTGCATCGTGCAGGCTGGTGGCCTCGGGAACTCCCGGATCTTCATCCCCGGTCAGGTGCAGGGCGGCCAGAAGTTCCTCGACCAAGGCCGGGCAGTTCTGCGGAAACACACCGAGGGCATCGCCGGCCTCGTAGGAAAGGGACGGATCGTCCAGCAGGATCTCGACGTGGCGGGTGTCCTTGGCCGAGCCGGGCGCGTTCAGAGGGCGGGCGACGCGCAGCCTGGCTGGGTAAGGATTCTGTCGGGATCGCCCGAGCGGCGGAGGCACGGTGGGTTCGGCGTGCTCGGGAGAATGGGCAATCGAAGCCGTGGGCGCATTGGGTGGGCTGGAAGACCCGGGTGCCAGATGGGACCAGAGCGAGTTGATCCACGCATTGGCCGACTCCTCGAACTCGACGTCGCACTCGCCCCGGGGTTGGAGACGTCGGGCGCCGAGGGCTTCCAGCCGTTCATCGAACTTCCGTGCCGCGCCGCAGAAGTCGGCATAA
>CAZDYB010000938.1:670-1677 GCA_964509045.1 uncultured Akkermansia sp. | reverse complement strand
GTAGTAGTAATGGTGGCCGGTTCCGAGGATGCCGGAGAGGAACGTGAGACCGACGATGATGTAGAGCCATTTCTCGATGACCTCACGGTCGACGCCCGTGAGCTTGATCAGCAGGTAGGCCAGGATGCCGCCCATGATGAGTTCCCAGACGCCTTCGACCCACAGGTGGACAACCCACCAGCGATAGAAGGAGTCCACCGTCTGGTTCTTCACCTGGAGCATGCCGGGCAGGTAGAGCAGTGCTGCAAACAGAAGGCCCATGTAGAGGACAAGGCTCGTGGTGGTGTAGCGGGTTCCTTTCCACAGGGTGACGCCAATGTTGGCCAGGAACATCAGCACGTTGACGACGACGAGAAAGTCGAGCGGGCGAGGTATCTCCAGGAACTTGCGTCCTTCCCAGATGTTGAAGTGGTAGCAGACGATGGCGGCAACCCCAACGAGGAGGAGTGAGATCAACTGGACCCAGGCGAGCCACGGCCATTCCAGTTCACGATCGGCTTCCTCGGGAATGATGTAGTGGGCGGCACCCATGAAACCGCAGAGCAGCCAGACAACAAGGAGGTTGGTGTGGACGGCCCGGGCTGTGTTGAAGGGGATCCACTCATGGAGGACATCCTGCCCGATGCGGGCGAAACCCATGATGAATCCGTAGACAATCTGGAGCCCGAGCAACGCGAGCGCAGAGACAAAGAACCAGTATGCGATCTTCTGGGTTTTGAATTTCATTCGAAGTCCTCCGGTTTGGCGGCGGGTTGGATGGAGACGGGTTTGTTGGGAGCGGGTGCACTGGCGAGACCAAGCAGGTAATCGACGATTTCCTTGAGCTGTTCAGGGGACATGGGGATCTGGGGCATTGGGGTTCCCGGCTTGAGCTTCTGTGGATCGGAGATCCACGCGATCAGTTCCTCCCGGTTCTTGCGCTTGTAGACGTCATCAAGGGCGGGTCCGACATTGGAACCGACCCCGCCGACTGCATGACAGGCGATGCAGATGGTCCGGAAGAGGTC
>CAZDYB010000938.1:0-660 GCA_964509045.1 uncultured Akkermansia sp. | reverse complement strand
ATGCGGGAGCGATCAGGTCGCGAAGGGGTGGCTTGGGCGGGAAGCCCTGAAGGTTGACGTTGCCGCACCATTCGAGGAAGGCGATCAGATCGTCCTTTTGCTGCTGGTTGAAACCGTACTTCACCATCTTGCGGGCTCCCGGGAACATCTTCTCCGGGTCGTCGAGGAAGAGGTTGATCCAGGGCTTGCCGCGCCGCTGGACGACCAGCGTCAGCTCGGGCGCGTAGTAGGCACCTTCGCCAAAGAGTGTGTGGCATCCCATGCAGTTGTTGGCCTCCCACAGGTGCTTTCCGCGGGCGACGGAGTCGGTGATCTTGTCGTCGTGGGTGAGGGCAGGAATCTGCCGCATGGAATCCACGCTGAGGGCAATGAAGGCGGCGCTGAAGACGCCGGTTCCTCCCAGAAAGAAGGCTTTCGCCTGTGATTTGCTCAACATGGCCGGCCTTGGTAAGGGGTTGCGTTCATGACGGTGGACAGTTTGCCCCCGCCGGTCCTCGGTTGCGTTGACCCAGGTCAAGGATTGGTGCTTGGCGATCAGAAGTTCCACTGCGTCTGGACGTAAACGTAGTCGGCATCCTGGGATCCACTGCGGCGGAGGGAGTCCTGGATGTAGGCCCCGGTGAAGAAGTGGCACCAGGCGGTCTCCACGGTGATGTGGCG
>CAZDYB010000937.1:0-1679 GCA_964509045.1 uncultured Akkermansia sp. | reverse complement strand
CTGCCGATGGAACGGTTGGAGCAGATCTATCGGGCGATGAGTTATGTGTCGCGTTGGATGGATCAGTTGCAGGAGCGGGTGGTGCAGTTGGCGATGTGAGGGGGAGTGGATTGGAGTCTCGTCACCTCGTTTGCTACGCGGCGGGATTTACGTGGGGCTTACACACGGGGACGGAGGGGGGATGGATGATGGGGGTGGTCCAAGGACCATCCTTATGAATATTGGAAATCTCTCTTCAGGCCGGTGGGTTGCCGGCTGCGTCGTCGTCCTGGGTTTGGTGGCATCGGCGGTGGTGGTGGCGGCGCCGTGGAGGAATGCCTCCCGGCCGGGGTCGGTGCCCGTACCGGTGCGGGGGAATCCGGGGTCGATCACGGTGAGTGGCAACGCCCAGGTGTTGGTGGTGCCGGATCAGGTGGAGTTGCGGTTGGGGATTGTGTGTCACGACGCCGAGTTGGGGCGTGCGAAGCAGGAGAATGACCGGCGCACGGCGGCGACGTTGGCGCGATTGAAGGCGATGGGTCTGCCGGCGCGGGATTACCAGACCGACGCGATCCATGTTCAACCGGAGTACGAGACCACGGGAGGGCGACCGCCGGAGTTGAAGCGATACCTGGTGCAGCGGCATGTGGTGATCACGCTGCGGGAGGTGGGGCGATTCGAGGAGTTGCTGCAGTCGGCGCTCGATGCGGGGGTGAACCAGGTTCTGGACGTCCAGTTCTGCAGTACCGAACTGCGGAGGCATCGGGATCAGGCCCGGCAGATGGCGGTGCGTGCGGCGCGGGAGAAGGCGGAGTTGTTGGTGGGAGAACTGGGCGGCCGCCTGGGGCGCGCGATGCAGATCACGGAACAGAGCCCGCACTCCGGCTGGTCCAGCTACAGCTTCTACGGCACTTATGGTGGATGGGGGCATTCCCGGTCCGGCGGATACATGATGCAGAACAGCATCGCTGCGGCGCCCGGTCCGGAGGCGGCGGGTGGCGAGGGCCGGACCGACACTTTTGCTCCGGGACAGATCCAGGTGTCGGCCATGGTGACCGTCCACTTTGAGGTCGAATGAGGTTGGGCCAACCGGTGATGTGGAAGCTGCAATGGCCGGCCTCTGAAGGTAGGATCCGATCATGACACCCCGATCCGTGCTGGTGGTGGAGGACGATCCGGCGATCCGACGGGGCGTGGTGGATGCCTTGCGGTTCTCGGGGTATGCGGTGATGCAGGCGGGGGATGGGCGTGAGGCACAGCGGGTGGCGTTGACGGCGACTTTGGATCTGGTGTTGTTGGACCTGGTGCTGCCCGGGGCGGGTGGGTTCGAGGTGTTGCAGGCGATCCGTGAAGCGCGTCCAACCCTTCCGGTGATCATCCTGACGGCGCGTGGCGAGGAGTCGGAGCGGGTGCGGGGCCTGCGGACCGGGGCGGACGATTACGTGGTGAAACCGTTCAGTGTCCGCGAACTGCTGGCGCGGGTGGAAGCGGTGTTGCGCCGGTCGCCGGAACGACCACGGGTGGTGGGGCAGGTGACGGTGCCGGGCGGGTTGGCGGACCTGGATCGGCGCGAGGTCCGGTTCGATGACGGGACGCGGGGCGAATTGTCGGAGCGTGAAGCCGAGTTGCTGGAGTATCTCGCGGCGCATCCGGGTCGGGTGGTGTCGCGGGATGAGATCCTCCAACGGATCTGGCGGTTG
>CAZDYB010000936.1:0-1687 GCA_964509045.1 uncultured Akkermansia sp. | reverse complement strand
GACCAATTCACCCGCGTCAGCCTCCCTGCACACGATTCCCTGCGAAGCGTTACACAGGCCTTCATCCCTTCCCCCCTTTGTTGTTCACTGACGCTGGGTCGGCCAAGGGAAGGATTCACAACAAAGGATCCAAGGATGCACGAAAGGCTGAGGCCATTCCGTCCCTTTCGTCCCTTTCGTCCCTTTGGTCCCTTCCGTTGTTCATTCCCGCCCCGGTTCCCGCCGGAAAGGCAGCGGCGGCGGAACGATCAACGGACTGCTGGCATGCATCCATCCATCGCGTCGCTGCCACTGGGATCTCACCCCCGCCAACACCTCGCGGAACGGCAACCGCAACTTCGCAGACGCCCATGCCCCCAGCAGCGGCGGAATGATCAGGGGCGGACAACAGAGAATGACCAGCACCGACGGAATCACCACCGCGAAGCTGAACGCCTTGCCAAAAGCCACCAATGGATGTCGCTCGGTCAACGCATACCAGGATGCCAATCGGACCACCGCAAACACCTGCAGGACCGAACTGAAAACCCCAAGTATCGCAAAGGTCAGCAAGCCCGGGTTCAGCAGGGCCGTTCCCATTTCCAACGCCATCACAACGGCCCATGGCGGTCCGTACCGGTTCCTCAAATGGATGTCCTGTGCCCACAGGATCTCCTGATCCCGCAACGGCGTGGTCAACAGCAGGTCCAACGCGCCCGTCCGACGTGATTCGGACAGGAACAACGTGGCATCCCACGCAATCATCCCCTTGAGGGCCAGCGCCAACAACGTGAAGACCACAAAGCCAAGGCTTGTGGTCTCGCCGCGACTGCCTCCCACGTAAACCGCAACCGCCATCACCCCCGCCACCAGCACTCCCATCCCCACCACCAACCACGGAGCCATCCACCCCAGCGATTCTCCCCCAATCAACGCCCGTACCGGGTCCACCTCCAGCAACGCCCGATTCATCGGACGCCGCCGTTGCCCGTCCGCCGACCGTCCGTCTTCCCCTCTCCATTTGCCGCCCAGCACCCAGGCCGCCGTCACCAGCAGCAGCCAGCCCACCGCATGGCTCGTCGCCAAACCGATCCAATAGGGATCCTCCTGGTTCACCGTCCGCTGTTCCCCCGCCAGGAACGCCGCACTCAAGGGCGACAGATGCCGGAGCCAATCCAAGGATCCGAAGCCGACCGCTTTTGACATCGCGAAACCGACCGCGGGAAACAACCCGTAGACCAACACCAGCAGGGACAACGCACAGGTCACGGCCCGGCTCTGACGCGTGCATCCGGCCGACACCATCAGGCCCGTCGCCGAACAGACGAACATCGAGTTCAATACCGCCAGGGCGTGCCGGGCGAATTCCCCGCCCGAAACCCCGCCCATGAACCACGCAATCGCCATCACCGGGAACACCGCGCTCAGGGCATAGAAGGCGTTCAACGCCAGCCCGGCGAACTTGCCAGCCACCACATCCACCCCGCCCAGGTCGGTCAGGAACAACAGGCCCAGCGTCCCGTCACGTCGCTCCTCACTGATGCAATCCGCGGTCAACAAAACCCCGGCAAGGACGGCGAACACATGGCAACCCCCCAGCAACACATCGAAGACGAAACGCCCCGCCTGTTGCCCCGCACCGGTCGCCGACACAAACAGGAGCATGAAGAACGTGACCAATGCCGCCAACGTGGCCGCCCCAAGCCGC
>CAZDYB010000935.1:0-1691 GCA_964509045.1 uncultured Akkermansia sp. | reverse complement strand
GTGAAAACCCTTGAACGGCTTACCTCAGTTGTTGGCTACCGGCTCCCAACCCTTCGGGTTGAAGACGTCGGCGGGGACCAGATTTGGATCACCACCAGACGGTCAGGGCACACAGAGGTCGAATCTCCGTGATGGGATTCAACCCAGCCCCAGGCCCAACCCCTCCGCAACCGCCTCACAGATCCCGCGGACTTCATCACGCTGCCGGGTTTTCATCCGCCCCAGGTCCAGGCGCGGGAATCCGTGTACCCGACCGGCCCCCACGTATTCCCCCAGCAATTCCCGATTCAACAGCGTCGCTTCATCTGGCTTCTCCGGCGCCATCAACACCACCTGCGCCTGTCTCCGCACCCGGGCCGGCAGTGCTGACCACACCAACCGGACCTGTCCCACCACCCCCAACCGGTCCGGCGCCACCATCACCACCCGCGCCCCCAGTTCCTCACACCATTCCGGCGCATCCGCTCCTTCCATCAAAGGACTCAACCACCCCCCCGCCGCCTCCACCACCGCCACCTCCATCCCACGCGATGCCGCCCGCAAATGTCCGGTCAACGCGTCCAGGGTCACACGGCATCCCGCCCGACGCGCCGCCAACAACGGCGACAACGGCTCCGGAAAATGCCACGGATTCACCACGTCCAACGGCACGTCACCCTGCTGCGCCCGCCACAACGCCTCGGCATCCTCGCGTCCACCCGATGCCAGCGGCTTGAATCCAATCGACGCCACACCCCGCTCCCGCAGCCACGCAAGAAAGGCCGCGGTGAACACCGTCTTGCCCACTCCCGTATCCGTCCCCGTTACCAGGACCCAACGTGTCGACTTCCTCATGCCGTTCCCTTCGACCCACGCCACGCGATCGGACTTCCCACCGTTCCCGAAACCCCATTGGTGCTGCCCCGCCGATACCCGGCGAGATCCAGGGTGACATGCGCATACCCGATCTCCCGCAGACGCGTCGCCACCGCTTCATGGCGATCCGACTCAAACAATCGTCCCAGTTCACCTCCGCCCAGTTCCACCCGGGCCAGGGCTCCCTGACCCGCCTGATGATGTCGGACACGCACATCATGGAATCCCATGTCCCGCAGAAACTCCTCGGCCTGTTCAATCATCCGCAGCTTTTCCGGGGTGACACTTTCCCCGGTTGGAATCCGGGAACTCAGACACGCCATCTGGGGCTTGTCCGCCGTGGGCAAGCCGAGGCGCGCACTCAACGTCCGGATCTCAACCTTGGTCAGGCCCGCCTCCTTCAACGGCGCCCGCACCGCGAACTCCGATGCCGCCGCCGCCCCCGGCCGATGATCCCCCACGTCACTGGCATTCTCCCCGTAAGCCACCACGGCAAATCCGCCGGCGCGTGCGACGGGCCCGATCTCGGTGAACAGGGCGTGCTTGCAGAAATAACAACGGTTGGTCGGATTCGCGAGATAGGCGGGATTGTCGAATTCGCCGGTCCGGATCACCCGCACGGGAAACCCGAAACGTTCCCCCAATTCCAGCGCCTCAGCCAGTTCCCGACGCGGCAGGCTGGGCGAATCCGCGATCACCGCCAGCGAACGTTCTCCGAGAACCTCCCAAGCCACCCGGGCGAGGAACACCGAATCGACCCCACCCGAGTACGCCACCAGACAGGATCCATATCCCGCCAGCAACTCCCGCAACCGCGCATCCTTGGCATCCAACAT
>CAZDYB010000934.1:0-1695 GCA_964509045.1 uncultured Akkermansia sp. | reverse complement strand
CCGCCCCGCGTATCCACCAATTCTACGCCGTTGCCAACAGGCCGATCGGGCACGGTTGGTGCGCCAATGGGGTCAGATGTACGCCGTGACACAAGCTCCCGCCCCGGATCCTCGCATCCCAGCACCCGAACCCTCCCCTGTTCCTTCTTTCTCAGTCCAAGCCCGGCGATCCGGACCGGATCCAGGTGCAGATACCGCCCCACCCTGTCCAACCGGAACCTGTCGAGGATCAGCACCGACTTGAACCTCCCCTCGAACACGTGCCTCCGACGATGATGCGCAGAGTTGAACCGACCGGCTGAGAGGGACCCCGTTTTTGGAACCACCGGTCAAGTTATGGTTCTGCGGGTCTGGTCGACCAGGAAATGATCAGACCCATGAAGACCAAACCGAAACGGAAAAAGGCAGCGCGGCCGCTGGCGGACGACGATCGGATCTTGGATTGGCCAGACTTCCTCGGGGGCTGACCGGAAGAGGACGGGCAGTCCTCTCACTCAAGCCCGCCCATCGCGGATGTGGACCCAGCAGTGGACGTGCGGTTCACCGCGGAAGTACCAGAGCATTTGCGGTCCCTCTATCTGCCAAACGTCCCAGACCCCGTCGCCTCCAACATCCTGCTGCTTGAAATACGCGAGATGGAGATCCTCCAAGCCTTGCGACTCCACCAACCGCATCGATTCGTCGGCGTCCACGGCCCGGAATGGCAGCAACAGGTCCCCCATGACCTTGCGGACGAGTTCGCGCTGGTCCCTCGACAGTTCACCGAGCCGGATGCCGGGCAGGCCCTTCTTCTGGTGGGTCAACCGCACGGTCTCCGTCGCGCGCTCCGGCCTGGATCGGCCATCAACGAGCGCTGCAGTCCGTTGCCGGCCGTCCATCGACGCGAACACCTCGTTCACCCGCTTTGCCTGATACCAGAAGACGTTGCCCGGATGGTCGGCGGGTTCCTCGTCCTTCGGCCCCGACTGATGCCCGTAGAAGATCGGCCCGCCAAATGCCGCGCCAGCCACCGAATCGCCGTCGCACCGGCGGGTGCAGTGCCGTCCGGTGAGGACGAACTCGAACTGGCCACTGCCCGGCTCTCCGAACAGTGCGATCGAAGTACCACCCTCGAAGCCCTTGCCTTCCGAGTCCTCAATCATCTGCCGCATCATCTCGTCGGCATGTTCCGCCCGGTGCAAGCGGTTGAAGATCTGGCGCACCAGGTCCTGCTGTTCGGGGCGGAGGACGTCGCGGATCGAGCGACGCGTGATCATCCAGTTGTTGTCCACCTTGTCCCGGAGTGGATCGTTGAAGGCGAAGCACAGGACCTTCCGCTGGGTTTCGTCCAGGGAACCGTGCAGTTGGGCTGCCAGCGTCTCGGAGGTTGTCTTCGACACCCCTTGGGCGAACGCAGCTCCGCCAGCCACCGCGGCAACGCCCAGGGCGGATGCCTTGAGGAAACGACGCCGATCGAAGTTGGGCAGGCGACTCACGGAAGACGGATCAAAGTCGATACGCGGGGAGTTCATTCACGGATGCTACCGCTCGTTGGCCCGATGGGAAGTACAGAGGCAGGCGGGAACGCATGATTGCCTGACGTGGGCAGTCCAGCCTGAGAGCCCGTCTGAAAACACCCAGGGGAGCTGCGACGAGAGATCTGGCTGAAAGCCGAGGCGTGAGCGACGAGCATATCCGCAGTGATCTGTAAGAAGC
>CAZDYB010000933.1:0-1696 GCA_964509045.1 uncultured Akkermansia sp. | reverse complement strand
AGGCAGCAACCGCCAGCGGGGATTCCGCCAGCACACCGAGGAGGTTGGGGATGAATCCGTAGGCCCGCTCCACTTCGGCCAGCACGGGCCGGGAGCCTTCGGGGGCGGACTGCAGGGTATGAATTTCGAATTTCATGGGCTTTGATTGCGGTTGAAGGGGTGGGCTGCGAACTAGGCAGTGCCCCCCGCGGCCAAGTTACGGACATCATCCGTGGTGAGCGCCTTCCCTCCGACGCCCCAGGCACCGGATGGGACTTCCTCCAGCAATACCCAGGTGACGTGACGCAGGGCTTCACCTTCGACCGATACGATTGCGTCGGTGATCTTGCGGATGAGTTCTTCCTTCTGTGGTTGGGTCAACAAACCGCTGATCCCCTTGATCTGAGCTAATGGCATGTTTTTCCTGTAGTTTTGTATGGCTGCGGCCGACGGTTGCCGGCTGTTCTGGACCACTCGGTCCAAAAAGAGTTAAAAAAGTTACCGGAGGCTATTCATGATCACTTGGACCACGGTGCGAATCTTCTCCGGGCTGGCACCGGCACGAGCCATTGCCTTGAGTCCGCCGAGGTTCGTAGCCAGGAAAAACGAGAGGCTCCGGGCATCGGCTTCCTTGGGGATGGCCTTTTCCGCCTGCGCCCGGCATATCGCTGCGTAAAACAGGTCCTCAAATCGTTCCAGCGACCGGCCAACCACTTGGGCGATCTGCGGGTCGCGCTGCCCAAATTCGCTGGCGGTATTGATCAACAGGCATCCCGCCCGTCCCATTGGTTCGGCGGTTCCCTCGGCCACTCCCGACAAGATCGATTCGATGTAAGCCAGCCCTGACGGGGCTTGGTCCAGCGCGGCTCGCATTCGGCGTGAAAAAGTGTCCCGATAGTGCTCCAGGCACCGCTGGAACAGCTCGGCCTTGCCGCCAAAGGCCTGATACAGACTGCTCTTGCTGAGATCCATCGCCGCGAGCAGGTCCCCCAGCGAAGTGCCGTCATATCCCCGCTGCCAGAACACGCGCGTGGCGACATCCAAGGCATGCTGGGGATCGAATTCGCAGGGACGGCCAACGCTCATTGCGGGATTAGTTATGGACCGAGCGGTCCGGAATGCAAGCAAAAGCTGAAAGTGAAGGAACTGGGTGACTCATGGGGCTGGGGTGGGAACCAGACGTTTGGGGGCCTGGAATCGGTAGGAGCCTTGGTTCACCATCTCCAATACCTGCCGGATGCTAGGTCGATCTCCCCAGAAGGTCCCGTAGTAGGCGAAACGTGCGATACCCTCCTTGTCCACGATCACCACGGACGGACGGTTGATCCACTCGGCGTGAACGGTGAAGGCGAGCGGCTGAACGCCGTATTCCGCGCCGACCGCACCCGCGCGATCCACCAGGTGTGGCCACCAGATGTTCTTCGTGTAGGTATCCTTGAATGACGTTCTGCTGAACCAATACTTCGGCTCGAGCTCCTGGCCCACCATCACCCGGCAGGGGAAGAGGTCGTGGCATTCGAGGGTGGCGACCTCGATGTCCGCGGCCTCGAATTCCTTGCGCAGCGCAATCAACTCGCGGAACTCTCCGTGACAGACCGGACACCAGTCGGCAAAGACCCAAATCAGAACGACGGGCTTTTTCCCGCGAAAGTCTGAGAGCCGCCACGTCTTGCCCTCCGTGTCGGGTAGTTGGAAGTCGGGTGCAGGTTGACCGACC
>CAZDYB010000932.1:0-1696 GCA_964509045.1 uncultured Akkermansia sp. | reverse complement strand
TGGTGTTCCCAATCTTGACCCGCATCCGGAATGGAACGGTCGGCCGCAGTGCCGTCGGCTTGTAAAGGTCAGCCGTGACCCCGGCATCCAGGGGGATGGTCAACGCATAGTTGACCCCGGGCTCATCCCCATCCGCAATGGCTGCCCGGGCGACTGCCACGCCGTCAGCCTCCAACAACACCTCCGCTCCCGTCGCCCGCAACGGGTTGCCCTGCTCGTCCCGCACCGTCCCAAAGACAGTGTGAGGTGGAGCCGGCGGGAACGCCATTGCTGCGAAAGCCGCCAGGCATCCGCCGAGTGTCAATGCCTGCCGGAGCCGGGAAACCGATGTGAATGAGGTTTTCATGTGGTAGAACTGTTCCATCGATCAGTTGCCCGAGTAGGAATACGTCACGAAGTGGAACTTGATGTCCGTCACGGTCCGGATGAACCGTTCGAGACCTTCATTCGGATTGTTCAACAAAGCCCGGCCCGGGATCACCAGCTTCCATTGACTGTTCCACACCGAGCGGCCGATCAGACGGTTGTTCGTGTACTGCGAACGCAGCAGGTCACCGCCGTAATAAATATCCGTCGTGAAGTAATCCTCACTGGGCACGGGCCGGAATGCCTGATGCTTCCGCCGGGTAAACAACTCCTCGCTCAAGGAATCGGAGCTGAGATATCGGCCACCCTGGGAAAACCCGGATGCCCCGATGTTGAACGGCAACGGGATCGCCAGGTCCTGGACGTTCCAGGTCCGGATCTCACTCCGGTCGCCCAGTGGCGGACTGCGCATGGAATCCACACCCACCGGGATGAGATAGACATAAGGAGTCGCCGCCAGGGCCGTGGAGTCAAGATACCAGATCTCCGGCTCCTCCGCCGAGGCCGCACCCGCTCCCCGGAGGGCACTCGAATTCGCCGCCGGAACTCCCATTCCCCGATATCCCTCAAACGCCGCACCCGCAGCGAAGATCTTTGTCGCGAACGAACTCGGGCTATAGGTGCTGTCACCCGCAGCCAACGGCTGCCCGAACAGGTTCAACCCATCCGCAATCACGGTGCTGAAGGTCAGGACGATTCCCGGTACCGGCAATCCATCCCCTGAATCCACCTGCAGACAGAACCGACGCACATCGGGATCCGACAGAATGTCATCCATCCGCGCACCATTCAGAAGGTCACGCCATGCGACGTTGCCTTCCTCACCGGGCAGGATCCGATGCCGCTCGGTCCGCAGTGAAACCGTGGTGCCGTAGGCATCCGGACTGTTGAACCCGAGACGTCCCTTCAACACGTCCCAGTCCGCCTTCATCTCGGCCAGCGCACTCGACAATCCCGGATCACCCGTGTTGCTTCCCGCAAACTGCGGCTGCCCATCCTGGACCACTCCCAGAGCCCGGGAACTGATCATCCGCCGCTTGAACTCCTTCCCAGCCCGGGTGTTCAGCAATCCGGTCTCATAGTCATAGGCATTCGCCGCCAACAACGAGTAGCGCGCCGCCAGATCAAACAAGGTCTTGTACCGCTCCAGCTTTTCGTTCCGGAAGATCCGGAATGCCGCATCCCGGGTCCGATACCCCTGTACCAGTGCAGCCGAACGTTTGCGGAAAATTTCCCGCTCGGCCTGGATGGTATCGCCTGACGCAATCAGGGCCCTGACCTCGCGCTGCTTGTCATCATACTCCCGCAGACGCTCATTGACCGTCCACAT
>CAZDYB010000931.1:0-1699 GCA_964509045.1 uncultured Akkermansia sp. | reverse complement strand
GTTGGACCGGGGTTGGCTGAGGGAGGGGGCTGTATCGCCGGACGGATGGGTGGGGAGGAGGGGTGTTTTGGGAACCTGTCCCCGGAGGCGATGGATTGGTTCAGGGGCGGCTGGCGACGAGGTAGATTTCGGCGGCGATGTCGGGATAGCGCTCGCCGAGTTGCATGAAGGCTTCGAGCATCTCGGGGTTCCAGTCCCGACTGAGTTGGGTGTTGGAAACCGGCTTCAGCCAGTAGCCTCCAAAGATGTCGATGCGGAGGCCGGCCTGGAGGAAGTGATTGCGGAAGAGTTCGGGGTTGTAGACGCGACGATGTCCGTGGTGGCGGTCGGTTTCGTTGAGGGCGTCTTCTGCGGGCAACAGGCCCATGATTACCCCGGCCTGACGATGCAGGGATCGGGAGTTGGGAACCGAGGCGAGGACGCGGCCGCCCGGGGCAATCCAATCACGGATCCGAGTCAGGATGGAGATCGGGTCGGCAACATGTTCCAGGACGTGTCCGAGTATGATGTTGTCGAAGGTTCTTCCGGGTGAGTAATCCTCGAAGAGTGCCTGGACGATGCGAGCGGTGGGCCAGGACTGCTGAAGGAGGCGGCAGAAGGTATCGGACCCTTCAACGAGGGTCAGGTCGGTGGTGAGGGGTTGCAGGTGGGCGGTCATGACGCCTTCGGCGGGTCCGAGTTCGAGGATGGAGCCGGGGCGGAGATGTCGTTTGAAGATCAGGGCGTTGTAGTGGCTGGTGCGGGGGGCCACTCCGGTCAGGTACCAGGAATCCCGGGCCACCTCTTCGAGTCGGTGATGTTCGGGGGTGTCGGTCATGACGGCGACAGGGTATCGGGGCGGGTGGAAGGGCGGGACAGGGGAGGAACGGAAAGGGTGGATCGAAACCTGGGGTGGCGAACCTGATCATCCGACAGCGCGGACCACGATACGGGAGCCTTCGACCTGGACGACGCGGATGGGGGTATCCTTTTCGATGAGCGAGCCTTCGGTGACGACGTCGACGCGTTGGCCAGCGATGAGGGCGACGCCGGAGGGGCGGAGTTGGGTGGCGGCAGTGCCGGTGGCGTGGAGGAGTTCGGGTCGGGATCCGCCGAGTTCGCCGACGGCGGACTGGGAGATGAACGGACGGGCGACGCGGCTGTCGGGGAAATATTTGAGCCAGGCCCAGACGCCGACCAACCATCCGGAAAAGACCGTGACCAGAACAATGGTCCCGCCGGGTTGACCGAACTCGCGATAGCCGAGCCAGATGGCGGCGAGGAGGCAAAGGGTGCCGGCGACCCCGGCGATGCCGCCGGGGAGTAGGGTTTCGACAAAGAGCAGGGCGGCACCGGTTATCAGGAGGATCAGGAGAGCGGTCATGGGGTCAGCGGGAGTTTGTCTATTCAGACTGGCCTTCCAGACCCTTTGGCGGAGCGAACACGAGGGAAAGGCGGTAGGCCCGACGGGCAACGCCGGCATTGCGGAGGGATCGGATTGGAGCAGT
Organism: uncultured Akkermansia sp.; assembly: GCA_964509045.1. GTDB lineage: Bacteria > Verrucomicrobiota > Verrucomicrobiia > Limisphaerales > UBA9464 > UBA6176. The sequence goes on along the minus strand of CAZDYB010000931.1, from coordinate 212 downwards.
ATCAGGGGCTCCGGTCCGGGCGCGGTAGCTGGGAGCGTGAGCGGCGACATCGACCGCATTTCGGAAGGTGTCGGATTGGCGGATGATCGGGATGGCTATTCGAGGTGGGACGAAGGCCCGGGTTGGGGTTGTCGGAGGGATGGTGCGAAAGGCGGGGCTTGGCGGCGCGGGGACGTTGGGTGTGGAGCGCGGGGGAATCCGGGGTGGAGCCT
>CAZDYB010000930.1:0-1704 GCA_964509045.1 uncultured Akkermansia sp. | reverse complement strand
ATGGGCTCAGGCGATGAGGTCGCGGACGACCTTGCCGTGGACGTCGGTGAGGCGGAAGTCGCGGCCGGCGTGGTGGAAGGTGAACTTCTCGTGATCGAATCCGAGGAGGGCGAGGAGGGTGGCGTGGAGGTCGTGGACGTGGACGACGTTTTCGGTGGCGGCGAAGCCGAACTCGTCGGTGGCGCCGTAGATGGTGCCGGCGCGGACACCGCCGCCGGCGACCCACATGGTGAAGCCATGGTTGTTGTGGTCGCGCCCGTTCTGTTTGCCGGCATTGGCGCCGGGGGTGGGGAGTTCCACGGTGGGAGTGCGACCGAATTCGCCGCCCCAGATCACGAGGGTGTCCTCGAGCATGCCGCGTTGCTTGAGGTCGGTGAGGAGGGCGCCGATGCCCTGGTCGCATTCGCGGGCGAGTTTGCGGTGATTGACCTCGATATCGTCGTGGTTGTCCCAGGGTTGACCGGCCCCGTGCCAGACCTGGACGAAGCGGACACCGCGCTCGACGAGGCGTCGGGCGATGAGGAGTTGTCGGGACTGGGTGCCTTCGCCGTAGAGATTGCGGATGCTTTCGGGTTCGCGGGTGATGTCGAAGGCATCGGCGGCGTCCATCTGCATGCGGTAGGCGAGTTCGAAGGACTGGATGCGGGCTTCGAGTTGGGCATCGGCGGCGCGGGCCTGTTGATGGCGGGCGTTGAGTTGGTGGAGGAGATCGAGTTGGGCGCGTTGTTCCGGGAGGGAATGGTAGGCGTTGGTGATGTTCTCGATGAGACGTTCGATGCGGGTGTGTTCGGTATTGATGTAGGTGCCCTGATAGACGCCGGGGAGGAATGCGGACTGCCAGTTCTGGGATTCCTGGATGGGATAACCGCCCGGACACATGACAACGAAGCCGGGCATGTTCTGGTTTTCGGATCCGAGCCCATAGGTGACCCAGGAACCGAAGCTGGGCCGGACCAACCGGGCTTCGCCGCAGTTCATGAGGAGCAGCGACGGTTCGTGGTTGGGGACATCCGCCTTCATGGAACGGATGATGCACAGGTCGTCGACGTGCCGGGCGACGTTCGGGAAGAGGTCGGAGACGGGGATGCCGGACTGGCCGTACTGACGGAAGGCGAACGGGGATTTGTAGGCGGCGCCGGTGCGGCGTTCGGTCTTGAAGGTGATGGGGATCTCCTTGCCGTGCCATTGGTCGAGGGACGGCTTGGGATCGAAGGTGTCGACGTGGGAAGGGCCGCCGTTGGCGAAGATGTGGATGACGCGTTTGGCGCGGCCGACGAACTGGGGTTGGCGCGGGGTGAGGGGTTGGTTGAAGCCGGGATTGGCGCCGAGGGCGCGTCCATCGAGTTGGCCGAGTGAACCCAGCAGGCTGGTCAGGCCCACCGCTCCCATGCCCATGCCGCAGTTGCGGAGGAAATCGCGTCGGGTGAGGGCGAGGTGTGAAGGATCGGCGGCGTGATGATTCATGGCGACGGACGGGACGGATGACGGGCGCTCAGGCCGGTAGAACGGGGTTCTGCGGCGATGCCGAGGAGCGTAGCCCGTTGGCGGGATGCTTCAACCCGGGAGTCAAAGGGACTGGGGATGCATGGGGGAAGAACCCGAAGGAATCTCACACGAAGACACGAAGAAGACGGGGAACGGTTTCGTGGTGGGGATCGCGGAGGTTTGTGAACCACGGATTCCTCCCAGGCAGGGAAACGGCTG
>CAZDYB010000929.1:0-1705 GCA_964509045.1 uncultured Akkermansia sp. | reverse complement strand
AGAAGTACGCCGGAGAGATCCACATCTCATTCGGCATGACGACCCATGCGGAGGAAGAACAGGTCATCCAATTCTTCGAGAGCCGTGGTCGGGCCAAGGATGTGGTGGTCTACAGCTGCACATCGGGTTATCCGGTGGCCTTCGAGGACATCTGCCTGCTCGAGATCTCCCGGCTTCAGAAGCAGTTCCTGTCCCGGACCAAGGAGATCGGCTTCTCGGGTCATCACCTTGGAATCGCAGCCGATGTCGCGGCGATGACCCTGGGCGCCACCTGGGTGGAACGTCACTTCACCCTCGACCGCACCTGGAAGGGCACGGATCACGCCGCGTCATTGGAAGCGGACGGCATGCGACGTCTGGTCCGTGATCTGCAGAACGTCGCCAAGGCTCTCGAGTACAAGGCCACCGAGTTGTTGGCGGTGGAGAAGGTCCAGCGCGACAAGTTGAAGTGGATCCAGCGTTGATCCGGGCCTGCAGGTGGTTCCCATTCCCGCACCCATGAACCCGATCGTCGCCTTCATCCCCGTCCGGGGCGGAAGCAAGAGTATCCCGGGCAAGAACATCCGGCCCATCGCCGGACGTCCCCTTGTCCACTGGGTGCTTGATGCCGCCACCACCTGTCCTGAGATTGACCATGTCTATGTTGCCACCGATGGCGCCGACATCCGGGCTGTGGTCGCGGCTTATGGATCACCCCGTGTCTCGGTGATCGGTCGCAGTCCGGAGACCGCCACCGACACGGCGAGTACGGAGTCGGCCATGATCGAGTTCGCCAAGGCGCATGACTTCGGTCACATGGTGTTGATCCAGGCAACGTCGCCTTTGCTGACGTCGCAGGATCTGAGCCGGGGAATTGGAATCCTGCGTGCGCGTCAGGCGGACAGCCTGGTGTCGGTGGTGCCCCAGAAGCGGTTCCGCTGGACGGTCACCGGCGAGGGCGATGCGACCCCGATGAACTATGATCCCCAACGTCGCCCTCGTCGGCAGGATTTTGCAGGCGATCATGTGGAGAATGGTGCCTTCTATGTCTCCACGCGGGATCTGTTGCTGAAGACAGGCAGCCGGTTGCATGGACGCATGGTGGCCTGTCCCATGGCCGATGAATCCTATCTGGAACTGGATGAACCGTCCGATTGGCGGATCATCGAGGGTTTGCTGCGGGAACGCCGCGCGGAGACGGTCCAACGTCCGATCCGGCTGCTGTTGACGGATGTGGACGGGGTGTTGACCGATGCCGGGATGTATTACTCGGAGTCGGGTGACGAACTGAAGAAGTTCAATACCCGCGATGGCATGGGGCTGGCCCTGTTGAAGAAGGCTGGCATCCAGGTCGGCATCGTGACCTCTGAGAATACCCGGATCGTCGAGCGTCGGGCCGCCAAGCTGAAACTGGATCACCTGTTCCAGGGCGTGAAGGACAAGTTGGCCGTGGTCGAGGAATTGAGGACGCGCCTCGGATTGGATTGGGACGAGATCGCCTATATCGGTGATGACATCAATGATCTGGAGGTGTTGCGTCGCGCCGGATGGTCGGCGTGCCCGGCCGATGCCGAGCCGGCGATCCTCGGTGTGGTGCGCACCCGTTGTCTCAGGAAGGGAGGCGAAGGCGTTGTGCGCGAGTTTGCCGAGATGATTCTGGAGGCATGTGCAACCCGTCCGGGGTTGGAGAATCCAAGTAAACCTTAACCCGGGGTTGCTTCGCGCC
>CAZDYB010000928.1:0-1706 GCA_964509045.1 uncultured Akkermansia sp. | reverse complement strand
CCCTACTTCGTGATGGAACTGGTGCGGGGCATCAAGATCACCGACTACTGCGACCAGGCCAATCTCACCACCAAGGAACGGCTCGATCTCCAACCAACAAACCTATGAAGACATTTCCCGCCCGGCTTGCCGCCTGCCTCACCCTTGGCCTGATCCTGCAAAATGCGCTGGGCCAGCCGGAGCCCGTTCCCAAGCCGGTTTCCTTTCCCGAACTTTCGAAAGTCATCGCTGCCACAATGCGGTCCAATATTTACGACCCCAGGGCTTTGGCCACGCCGGCCGGCCGCGAGCTGGAACTCCGGGTGAACGAAATGGCCGCGAGGGCGAAGGAGCGAGAGGGGTTCGTCAAAGAGTTCAACCGGCTTTGGTCCGCCGGGCCCTTCTCCCACGTCCGCTTGGAAGTTGCCCCGCAGCCGGTGGACAAACTGGCGGACTTTCTGGATACCATGAACGTCGGTGGCGGCGGAGCCCGGCTCGACTGGCAGGAGGAGGTCGCAATCCTGACCGTCAACACCATGATGGGAATGGACACCATCGCGCAAATTACCGCGGCCTATCGGGAGATCGCGGATCGCAAAGCGACGGCGCTGATCATCGACTTGCGGAACAACGAAGGGGGGACTTTCGCGGTCAAACCGCTCGTAGGCCATCTGCTCGCCACGAATCTCGAAGCGGGCGTTTTTCTTACCCAATCTTGGACGCGATCGAATGAAAGACCGCCCGCGCCCGACAAGATCGTGCAAATCAAACCCTGGCGGGGCTGGTCGCTCAAGGCATTCTGGCGGGACGCACAAGTCGATGGTGTGCTGCGGGTGGTGTTCGAGCCGATGTCGCCGCGCTTTGCCGGCCGGGTCTATGTCCTCACGAGTGGCCGGACCGCAAGTGCCGCGGAACTGGCGGCTGATGCGTTGCAGGCGTCGGGGGCGGCGACCCTCGTGGGCGAGAAGACCGCGGGGAAAATGTTGTCCCAGAAGCCGTATGATCTTCCAAACGGTCTGCAGCTTTACCTGCCGATTGCTGACTACCACTCGGCACGACTGGGGCGCATTGAAGGAGCCGGCATTGTTCCCACCGTGAAGGTGCCGGCCGACAAGGCGTTGGCGAAAGCGCTCGAACTGGCCAGAACCAAACCCTGAGACTCATGGTGGCGCCACCCGCTCATCGCGTCCGAATTCAAACCAACTTCCGCCGCCAAACCATGAACCCATCCCGCGAAGAAGACCTGTTCGCCTTGGCGGTGGAAATTCCGACGGAGAAACGCGCCGCCTTTGTGGACGCCGAATGCAAAGGCGACCCGGCCCTGCGCCAACGCCTCGAAGCCCTGCTCGCGGCGCACGAGGAACCGGAGTCGGTCGCCGGGCCCAACCAGCGGCGGCCATTCGACGACGAACCCGCTCCGGCGGAGCAAGTCGGTTCCCAGGTGGGGCGCTACAAGTTGCTGGAGAAACTCGGCGTCGGCGGATTCGGCGAGGTTTGGGAGGCGGAGCAGACCGAGCCGGTTCGACGGAGGGTGGCGCTGAAGGTCATCAAGCTGGGCATGGATACCCAACAAGTCGTCGCCCGCTTCGAAGCCGAACGCCAGGCACTGGCGATGATGGATCACCCGAACATCGCGAAGGTGTTTGACGCGGGCACGACGGATTTGGGCCGTCCCTACTTCGTGATGGAACTGGTGCGGGGCATCAAGATCACCGACTACTGCGACC
>CAZDYB010000927.1:0-1729 GCA_964509045.1 uncultured Akkermansia sp. | reverse complement strand
CCCCTGCTCCTGTATTGAATCCGTGGAATCAGTGAAATCCGTGAAATCGGTGGATCCACAATCTGTGGCAGTCATTGGGCTCGGCTATGTCGGGCTTCCGTTGTCGCTTCAGTTCGCCCGATGCGGCGTCTCGGTCCTTGGGCTCGACATCGATCCCGTCAAGGTCGATGCCCTCAATGCTGGCAGGAGCTATATCGGACACATTCCGGCCGGGACGATAGCGGACCAGCTCAAGGACGGGCGCTTCTCCGCCAGTACCGACTTCTCGCAGGTGAGTGAGGTGCAGGCGGTGATCCTGTGCGTACCCACGCCGCTCAACCGGAATCGCGAGCCCGACACCTCCTATATCCTGGCCACAGGCGACAGCATCGCACCGCACCTCAGGCCCGGAACGTTGGTGATCCTTGAATCCACCACCTATCCGGGGACCACGGAAGAGATCCTGCGCGATGTTCTTGAGCGCGGCTCCGGCATGACGGCGGGCAAGGACTTTCATCTCGCCTATTCGCCGGAACGCGAGGATCCGGGAAACCCGGAGAGCCGCGTCTCGGAGATTCCGCGGGTGGTGGGAGGACTGACCCCGGCCTGCCTTCAGCGGGCAATGGAACTCTATCAACCGGTCATTCGCACCCTGATCCCGGTCTCATCCTGTCGCGTGGCCGAGGCCACCAAGCTCCTCGAGAACATCTTTCGCAGCGTCAACATCGCCCTGGTCAACGAACTCAAGGTCGTCGATGGCGCCATGGGGATCGACATCTGGGAGGTCATCCAGGCCGCGAAGACCAAGCCTTTCGGCTTCATGCCGTTCCATCCCGGGCCCGGTCTGGGTGGCCACTGCATCCCGATCGATCCCTTCTATCTGTCGTGGAAGGCGCGGGAGTTTGGTCAGACCACCCGTTTCATCGAGTTGGCGGGCGAGATCAACACCGCCATGCCGGAATGGGTTGTCCAGAAGGTGGCGGATGCCCTCAACGATCGATCCAAGGCGGTCCGCGGATCCCGGATCCTGGTTCTGGGTGTTGCCTATAAGGCCGATGTGGATGACGACCGCGAATCGCCCAGCTATGTGCTGATGGAGAAGCTGAGGCAACGCGGGGCGGAAGTGGCCTATCATGATCCGCATATCCCGGTGATCCGACCCACACGCGAACATCCCCAGTGGGCTGGCACACCTTCCGTGGCGTGGGAGGAATCGGTGCTGCGGGGTTTCGACGCCGTTCTGATTTCCACCGCGCACAGGTCGGTGGACTACCGGCAGCTGTTGGAGTGGGCACCGCTCATCATCGACACCCGCAATGTCCTGGCCGGCCTGCCCAGCCGACCCGGGCAGGTGCATCGGGCGTGAGGCGCCCGCCTGCCTGCGCCATGACTGATCCTCGTCCCATGCCGTCCGATGAACCCGGGGATCTTCCCGAGGGATCGCCGCCGCTCCGGTTGTCATCCTGGATGCCCTTCGATGAATACCTGAGGCGCATCGAAGAAGTTCGTTCCTGGTTCCCGCAATTCATTCGCACTCCTGAGGAACGACTCCGATCCCGGGTGGACGTGCCGTTTGAGCTTGAGGCACCATCGGTCCCAAACACGGTTGATGGTGGGCAGAAGGCTTGACCGCCAATGGTTGGCGGAGGATGGGAAATGGCGGGTGTTGGCCTGGATCCCTGGGGGTCAGGGCCTCCATTCGGGACTGTTTGGCATCCGTCGATGGTCCGATCCGAGGAACTCCTTCCAA
>CAZDYB010000926.1:0-1729 GCA_964509045.1 uncultured Akkermansia sp. | reverse complement strand
TGCGCAATCGTCGGACCGATCCGCGTCAGGCCCGCGGCACGGTCGCCTTCCACGCATGGATCCGGGACAGTCTTGCCGCCAACAAACCCTACGACCGCCTTGTCCAGGAACTCCTCACCGCCTCCGGTGACGTCTCGGAGAACCCGCCCGTCGCCTGGTTCCGCCAGGTGCGGACCATGCAGACCCAGCTCGAAGACATTTCCCAACTGTTCCTCGGCCAACGGATGCAATGCGCCCAGTGCCATCATCATCCCTACGAACGCTGGAGCCAGGCCGATTACTGGAGCCTCGGCGCCGCCTTCTCCCAGGTCGCCTACAAGCCCGGCTCCCAACCCGGCGAAGACATCATCCTCCATCGCCGCGGCCAGGCCCGCGCCACCAACAAGAAGACCGGCCAACCCGTCGCTCCCGCAGCCCTCGCCCAGCCCGCCTTCAACCTCTCGCCCGATGACGATCCCCGGCAGTTCCTCGCCGACTGGATGACTTCCCCCGAGAATCCGTGGTTCGCCCGTGCCCTGGTCAATCGCTACTGGAAACACTTCTTCGGTCGCGGCCTGGTCGATCCCGAGGATGACCTTCGCGACACCAATCCGCCGACGCATCCCGAGTTGCTCGACGCCCTCACCGCCCACTTCATCAAGAGCGGTTTCGATCTGCGCGACCTGGTCCGCACCCTCACCCGGAGCACGACCTACCAACTCAGCGCCGAACCCAACGCCCACAACGCCGCGGATCGCCACCAGTTCTCCCGATTCTATCCGCGACGGCTGCCAGCCGAGGTCCTCTTCGATTCCATCAATGGCATCGCCGGCAGCCAGAGCCAGTTCGACGGCATGCCCGCCGGGACCCGTGCGGTTTGTCTGCCGGACAACAGCTTCAATGCCTCCAGCTATTTCCTCACCGTGTTCGGCCGACCCGAAGGCAGCAGCGCCTGCGAATGCGAACGCAGCATGGAAGCCTCCCTCAGCCAAAGCCTGCACCTCATCAATTCCAAGGATCTCCAGACGCGCGTGGCCGCCGATTCCTCCCGCGCCGCCCGGCTCGCCGCCGATCCGCGACCCGATGTCCTCAAGTTCACCGAACTCCATCACCTCGCCTTTGGCCGAAATCCCACCGCGGACGAACTCGCCTTCTTCCAGGATTACCTCGGGCGCAAGATCGCGGCGGTGAAGGAATCCGCCGATGCCGCGGTCACGACCGCGGCCCAGCTCCGGGCCCGACGGGGTGCCTGGGAAGACACGGTGTGGGCCCTGCTCAACACCAAGGAATTCCTCTTCAACCACTGACCCATGCGGCCGGTCTTCCCCGGACTTCCGTCCATCTTCGCCTGCCTGTTCACCCTCCAGGCCTGCGCCCAATTGCCCCTGCCACGCCTGCTCTGGATCCATCCACCCGGCGCCCAGGCCGGTTCCCGGATCAACGTCCGCATCGGGGGTACCGATCTCGATGAACCCGTCTCCCTCGCCTTCTCGCATCCCGACATCCAGGCGACCCCGCGACCCGATGCGCCGGATCAATTCGACGTCATCCTCCCCGCCCAACTCCAGCCGGGCGTGATCGATGTCCGGTTCCATGGCCGGTTCGGTTTGTCCAATCCACGAGCCTTCGTCATCGGACCCGATCCCGAATGGACCCTGAACCCGACCAACACCTCGCCCGACTCGGCCCTCACCCTCCCACCCCCCCAGACCGTCAACGGACGCGGCCATCCCCCCGCCCCACTCTGGGT
>CAZDYB010000925.1:0-1730 GCA_964509045.1 uncultured Akkermansia sp. | reverse complement strand
CGCCCAGGTCCAACGTGCTCTGGATCTCATAGGTATGGCCCGGGCGCCCGTACAGAATCAGCGCCTCCAAGTCCGTCTCCGGCACCACCGTATCCAACAGCGGTTCAGCCCCCACCACGAACACCCGGCCACCCATTCCACGGCCCCGGTCCAATACCTCACCGCTCCCCAGCCTGCCCAACAACATCGAGGGATCCATCCGGACAATCCCCGACACCCCGTCCAGCGATGTCCCAAATCCAATCCGGCCCAACTCGATATCCCCCTGCAGGACCCCGCCCGTCACCGGCACAAATCTCACCCGCCACCCATCCCCGCCCTCTGGGGCAAACGTCACTCCGCCCACCGCCGCTGATCCCGGTTCCAACCGCAACTCCAGCAACTCGGGGCCGGACAGGCCCAACACAAAACTCGCCTCGCCCAACTCCACACCGGACTTCACTCGGATCGGCACCTGGCCACCCGCACCCCGCAATACCGCCGTCGAACCCACTTCCACCCGGAAATCCGGCAACAGATCCCGAACCAGGATCTCGAATCCCACCGAGCCCGTCAGAGGCGGAACCCCGTCATCGGTCACGGTCGCCACGACGGTATAGGTTGTCCCACCCTGCAATTCACCCGGCCTCCACGAGATCAGCCCGGTCACCGGATCAATGCTCATCCCCGCTGGACTGCCGGCTCCCAATCCATACCGGATCCCCTGCCGCGGCAGGTCAAAGTCGAGGGCCTCCAGTTCCACCGACCACACCCGCCCTTCCCTCGCCACCTGCGGTTCCACCGGATCCAACACCGGCGCACTGTTCACCTCCAACACCACCACCGTCACCTGCCCCGTCGCCGTCAGACTGGGGAACGCATTGTCCCGGACAATCAGTGGCACCACGTTCGTCGACGGCCCCGTCGCTTCACCCGTCGCCCAGCGCAATCGTCGATCCACCGCGTTGATCAACATTCCCGGCGGCGCTCCCGCCCCCAACGTCACCGTCAACACCTGGCCCGCATCCGGATCGCTCACCGCGAACGGAAGATCCAACTGGCTGCCCTCGTTGATCGTCACCCATGGCTCCACCTCGATCTCCGGAGCCGAATTCACCAATCCCACCAACGTCCGGGCATCCGCCGTTTCCGGCGCCAGTTCCCGGTTTCCCTGGGCGTCCGTCGCCACCGAATAGAACGCATATCGACCATCCGGCCGCCCCACGAACGTCGCACTTACCAATGGCGTCCGCTCCAACCACGGCACAAACGGGCCGTCATCCTCCGACACAAACAGGTCATAGAACGCTATCCCGGCCACCGCCTCGCCCAACCGCCCCTCATCCCGGCCCGACCACGACACCTGGAAGTACTCCGTCACCCGCTCCGGCAACGCCAACACCCCACTCACCGGCGGCACGTCGTCCGTCACCAACGCCTGTCCCGGGACATATCGCAGCGTATAGGAACCCGTGCTGTTGTAATCCAGCAGGTGCAGCACGTTCTCCCGGATCGGACGCCGGCCCAGGCCCACAAACGTCCGGTCCGTCACCCAGACATTCGTCCCCACCGGGATCACCACCCCGTCCGACCGCGTCACTCTGTCCAGGCGGAATCCGCCATTGCCCGGATCCGGCACCCTCAAATACACCCAATCCCGGGGCATCGGCGCGAGAAGCACCACCTCCCGATTCACCTCCGACAACACCCCGGTCACGGTCGATTCCTCCACCAACCCGACGTGGTTGGTC
>CAZDYB010000924.1:0-1732 GCA_964509045.1 uncultured Akkermansia sp. | reverse complement strand
GCTGAAAGCCGAGGCGTGAGCGACGAGCATATCCGCAGTGATCTGTAAGGAGTGAGCAACGAAGGATTTCAGCCAAAGATCCGTCGCCCGAAGGGTTCCTGCGCAGGAGGCTCCTGGATGAACCAAACGTCAGTCGGTAAATGGGCTTTGCTGGCCATTCCAGGATTGAATCGGATCTCCTGCGCAGGAACAGCACCCCTTGGAGTTTTCAGACGGGCTCTCAGACCGGCTCTCAAATACACCGGATTCGAATAGATCCACGGCCGCCATTCCCCATCCAGCTCCAACCAGACCTCCGCCCGGTAAACCCCAGCCTCAGTCACCGGCACGCTCAATCGCGTCCCTTCCGACCGCGCCACCTCCACCCCGCCCCGGATCAGCCGCAATCGCCCCGGCAACGGTCTCTCCACATCGATCCGTCCCCCACCCTCAAACTTCCTTTCATCCCCCATCCAACACCGCACCCGTGTCGACAGCTCCGCTTCCCCGGCATCCAGCCATCCCATCCGGAATCCCGTTGCATCCCCCATCCACGTATGCGCCACGTACACCCGCCCCGCCTTCACCGCCTCACGCATCGCCCCCTCCTCCAACCGCGACGCCCAGACATGCGTGCTCACACACCGAAAGGCCCGTTCATAGGGATCCAAATCCACCAGCTCCACCCGCTCCCCAGCCGCACGCCCCGCCAGGATCTTCAATATCCCCGGCCTCAACGCCACCGGCACCAATCGCATCGACTCCACCGGATCCACCACCGTCCCCAATCGCGCCGTCGACTCGTCCACCTTGTGCAGCACGAACATCTGGTTGTGATGACAATCATTCGCTCCAACCCCCGTCAGCCTCCGCTCCGCCGTCTCGCGATCCCACTTGTCCAGGTACACCTCCTGATACCCCACCTGGCTCGCCAACACCCCGTCCGGATATTCCCTCACCAATGCCCGCAGTTCCTCCAGTTGCTTTGGATCCGTCAGTCGCGACACCAACGACAGCATCCCCGTCAGGTCCCGCTTCGCATCATAGTGCCGGTTGTAGATCTCCAATCCCGTCAACCCGTCCATCGGATGGTCCATCCGCTCTTCGATGTGCGACAGGAACACCATCCCGCTCCCCGCTCCCACCCGCGTCACCCAGTCCGGGATCGGCGCCTCCATGTGCGGCATCACCGATGCCTCCGGGTGCGCCAGGAATCCACGGCATTCCGATCCCGGAATGAACAACACGCCGTTGGTCTTGAACCGCCACGAATCCATGAAGTCGCGCGGCGGCCGGAAATGATCGCTCAAGAACACCGCCTGCACCCCCGCCGCCAACGCCCCCGCCAACATCTCCGGCCGCGTGCCGCCCGTGTGCGACGCATCCTCCGCATGGGCATGGAAACTGCACCGGTAATCCGTCAGTCCCGGTATCGCCGGCAATGTGCGCCGTGCCGCCGCCAACTTCTCCACCGACGCCTGCGCCGCCGCCAATCGCACCCGCGTCAGTCGTTGCGCCGGGGAATACCGCGCCTTCTCCAACGGCTCCGCCGCCACCAAGGCAACCCCCGACATCCACGCCATCAGCCCCACCATCAATCCCCAACGCAACTTCACCCCGCACCCTCCCCCCATCCCGCCCCCGGGTCACAAGACCAAAAGTCAGTTCAAAGTGATGGAACCCCGCCCCCACCCCGCGCACCCTCCCCCCTTCATGTCACGCCGGATCCTCATCGCGCCGGACAAGTTCAAGG
>CAZDYB010000923.1:1370-1735 GCA_964509045.1 uncultured Akkermansia sp. | reverse complement strand
CCCCTGGCACCCCGATGACCTCGCCCTCTTCGTGGTGTTGATGGGTCGCACCTGTTCCGACACCTAAAAATCACACGTCCCCGCCGACCGCCAACGCCTCGCCGACTGCCTCTCCCCCATCGACAAACGACTCATCCAACGCCTCGCCAAATCCACCGGCCTAAGCGAATCCGCCGTTCAAAAACTACTTCCCCGCAAACAAATACCCCGTCACTGACTGATATCAGTCGTCACGGGGACAGACTCCGGCCGCGCCGGCAAACGCGTTGGATACGGCATCGGCTCCGAAACCCCCGGCAACTTCACCGCCGGACTGACAGGCTCCTCATACAACACCTGACGACTGGCCGTGCCATCTTTCAAAT
>CAZDYB010000923.1:0-1360 GCA_964509045.1 uncultured Akkermansia sp. | reverse complement strand
ACGGGCATCCGACCCCGTCACCGTCACCAGGGCAATCACCACCAGCACGAGAAAGGTCACCGTCAAATTAACCCACAGGGGAAGCCGCCCGTCCGTCATCCCAGCTTGCTCCGGTCACTGCTACACTTGACCAATCTAAGGGTCGCATGATCCAGTATCGGACAAGGAATACAAAACTGTAACCCGGCACCGGGGGCTTCCTGACATCCTGGATTTGTGTTTAGAACAACCCGTCAAAAGACACGGTGCCGAATACGGACAACGACTGGGCCGTCTGCGGCTGCGGCGGAGGCACTTCATTGCTCTCCAACCGAGACGTCACACCCTGCGTCAGGTTCAGCTTCTCTTGAAGACGGCTGCGTTGCGCAGACTGCACCTCGGAGCTGCCTCCTTCACGACGCATCTCCCACTCCAGGCTGTCCAGACGGGATTGCAACGTCCGGCTGAAGTCCCGCAGATCAGAAGCCGTGATGGCTCCGTCACCGGCATAATCCACTTCCATCTGCACCTTCAGCACTTCCTCGTTGGAAAGCTGGTTCTGCGTCGCAGCTTCAGCAGCCCGGGTCTCGGTCTCAGCCACTTCTTCAGCCCGGGCAGCCTGGCTGCTGGTGGACGACGTCGAAGTGGATCGCGACTCGCTGGACCGACGGCTGGCCGGTTGCGGCGGCTCGGATTCCCGCAGCAACGTGGTGGTGGGGCGGAAGATGGTCTCACGAACCGGGTTCGGTTTGGGAGCAGGAGGCTTGGCGGCAGGCTGTTCCGGCGCATTCGGGTTGGCAGCGGTAGAACCGGTGCCGGTCCGGCTGCCCGACGGGCTGAGGAAGTTCAGCAGCGCGTTGGTGCTCAGCGGTGCAGTGGTGGATTTGGCATCCCCTGGCTTCGCCTCGCCAGGTTTGGCCTCACCCGGTTTGGCAGTGGCAGACTCAGGCGTGGCGCCCGGGGTCGCAGCGGCAGGCTCAGTGGGAGTAGCACCTGGGGTCGCCGGAGCTGCCGGATCCTTGGCCTTGCCTTCAGCGGGTTTGGCGCCAGGAGCAGCGGGAGCGGCAGCAGCCACCGCAGCGGCAGCCAGCGGATCGGCGGGACGAGCGCCGCCAAAAAAGCGTTCTACTTCGGAAGCACCGGGCTCCGGAGTCTTCACGGCCGGTTGCTTACCATCCGGCGCGGTTTGCGGCCGCAGGCCAGTGAGCGTTTTCACGTTTGGGGTCTCGGTTCCAAAGGGGCTCGGCGTAGTCATGTTTGGACTCCTCCTCCAACATGGCCGACCAGGGAAGAGAAAAGGGGCGGTCGGCCGCGCTATGCTCGATTATTGAATCGCAGTTTCTCTTGTGAGAGGGGCGTGAACTCGAAGGGGAAAGAGACG
>CAZDYB010000922.1:0-1737 GCA_964509045.1 uncultured Akkermansia sp. | reverse complement strand
GATTCACATTGATCGAGTTGTTGGTGGTGATCGCGATCATCGCGATCCTGGCCGGGATGCTGTTGCCGGCCCTGGCGAAGGCGCGGGAGAAGGCGGTACGCCTGTCGTGCCTGAACAACGTCAAGCAGATGGGGTACGGCTGCATCATGTATGCGGATGATGATCGTGAGGGTCGGTACACGCCTTTGCGCAGCTATCTCGATGACGACATCAACTTCCTTTTTCCGAAGTACATTCCGTCGCTGCGCACGTTCCTGTGTCCGGCGACCAAGAACAACGTGCGGACGAATCGGCAGGTGATTCCGAGCACGGGCGTGACGAGCGTGGTGGATCTGCGGGATGTGGCGACGAGCAAGTGGGCCACCGGATATTCGTACGAGATCTACGGGCACATGCGGGTGATCGGGCCGGAGACGTCGGGATCGATTCCCAAGACGATCACCAGCGTGCAGAACTACGAGCGGTTGAACAGCGTGCCAAAGTTCGGTTTGTCACGGGGGCAACGGATCGGGCCGTCGGACATCTGGATCTTTGTGGATGCCGACGAGGGACCGACCCGTGGACCGGGGGGAGAGGTGTTGGATCCGCCGGGAGTGAATGATTCCCCGGACAAATGGGACAACCATGGTGCGGCAGGGGTGAACGCGGTGTTCTGCGATGGCCATGCGGAATGGGTGCAGGGCCGGACGTTTGGAAAGCGCCTGGAGACTTCGCAGGACATTGGACGGACCCGTGATTAGCATGGGGGCATCATGATCATCGTATTGAAGCCCGGGACAACGTCCCGGGACGAAAAGGCTGTCCTCACGGAGATTCGTCGCCTGGGATACAAACCGCATGTCATGCGGGGAGTGGCCCATGTCGTGATCGGAGCGATTGGAGATGAGCGGGTGAATCCGCCGCTGGAGACCCTGCGGGCCTGGGCGCAGGTGGAGTCGGTCACGCCGGTCCAGAAGCGGCACAAGCTCGTGAGCCGGCAGGCGCATCCGGCCAACAGCACGATCCGGGTGGGCGACGTCGAGATTGGCGGGAATGAAGTGGTGGTGATGGCGGGGCCGTGTTCGGTGGAGAGTGAGAAGCAGTTGATGGAGACGGCGGAAGCGGTGGCGCGCGCGGGAGCGAAAGTGTTGCGGGGTGGGGCGTTCAAGCCGCGGACTTCGCCCTATGAATTCCAGGGCCTCGGCGAAAAGGGACTGAAGCTGCTGTCGAAGGCGAAGAAGCGCACCGGGCTGCCGATCATCACCGAGTTGTTGTCGGAAGATCACGTCGACCTGGTGGCGGAACACGCGGACATCCTGCAGATCGGGGCGCGCAACGCTCAGAACTTCCAGTTGCTGATCGCGGCGGCGCGGACGGGCAAGGCGATCCTGCTGAAGCGCGGTCTGTCGATGAAGGTGGATGAATGGTTCTTGGCGGGGGAATACGTGTTGGCCAACGGCAACCGCAATGTCCTGTTCTGCGAACGCGGCATCCGGACCTTCGAAACCTATACCCGCAACACCCTCGACCTCGGCGCGATCCCCATCGTGAAACAGGAATCGCACCTGCCGGTGGTGATCGATCCCAGCCAGGGCGGCGGACGCGCGGACCTGGTGGCGTCGTTCTGCAAGGGGGCGGTGGCGATGGGCGCGGATGCCTTGTTGATCGAGGTGCATCCGAATCCGAAGGAGGCGTTGAGCGACGGAGCGCAGCAATTGGATCTGGGCGGGTTCGCGCGGTTGATGGACGAACTGCGGC
>CAZDYB010000921.1:0-1737 GCA_964509045.1 uncultured Akkermansia sp. | reverse complement strand
CACGAAAGGCACGAAAGGATTCTCCTGTGCCAGGGTGAACCCCGGAGCAAAGCCCAGTGGCTCGGAAGACCAGCTCAAGGCGACAGGGTCGAATGCCTCGAACCCTTGGTCAGCCTATCGGAGCAGATTCCTTGTTCCCCTCCATTTTCGTGTCGTTCGTGTGTTTCGTGGTTCGAATCCTCCGTCAGGCGGAAACCACGAAACACACGAAAGGCACGAAAGGATTCTCCTGTGCCAGGGTGAACCCCGGAGCAAAGCCCGGTGGCTCGGTGGATATCCCTTTTCGGGTGTCCCGACATCAGTGGCCCGCGGTTTCGCGTCGCAACCGGTCCATGTTGGCGTGGATCAGTTCAATGTAGGGATTGAGCCCGTCTTCGTCGGCGCCGGAGAGGAATCGATAGAGACCTTCGAAATCGTTTTCGATCTTGGGCAGGACGTACCGATCCCAGAAGCCCGGCGTCTTGCGCATCAGATCGTCGACACTCGTGAAGCCGACGGCGCCCTCGTTCCCGAGAAAACGGCCGGCCTCAACGAATTCGTCATAGAGGATCGGCAGCTTGTCCACGTAGTCGGGTGCGGCCATCTGCCCCAGGAGATCAGCGGTGCCAAGGGCGAATCCGCAGACGCGCTCCGCCGGTGATCCGAACGGAATGGCCGCCACATTGGCCCCCATGCCGGTGCAGCGGATCATGTTTTTCACCGATTGGATCTGCTCGGGCCGGAATCCCTTGAGGGTGAGAAGGCGCTCGGCGAATTCGCAGCTCCGGTTGACGTGGGTCTGCGTGTATTTGGCCCCGGTACCGTTGGTGTCCCCCCGATGCTTCAGGTAGCCGGTGTCGTGAAGCAGGATGGCCAGGATGCAAAGTTCGTAGGCCTCCCGATCCACCACGGGTGTCGCTGCGGCCTCGGCCCGGCATCGCAGCAGGGTGGAAAGACACAACGTTCCCTGCAACGTGTGCTCAAGGTCGTGGTATCGGGCATCAATCGGCAGGAATCCCGGGTTGCGCCCGGTGAAGCAGTCGATGGCCCAGGAAAACATCCGTGGAATCAGCCCACGATCAGACCCTGGATAAAGGCGGAGATAGTCTTCCCGCACCTGCGCCGCCACGGCGAGAGGATCGTGAGTATCCGCTCTCAGGCGCATGATGGGGGTCTCCCGGATGGTTTCGCAGGCATGCACGGCAATGATGGACGCAAGTACCGGGCCGCTCACTCCTGCGACGTCTCCCCCTTCACATCAGCCCGGCTCACTCTCCTCAAAAGTTCCTTTGCCAGAGGTTGTTCGGGTCGTGCATCCCCTAAACGGGTGAGGATGTGGCGGGCTGCTGCCGGATCCGACCCGGCCAGGGCGAGGGCGCGCCCGATCCAATGGCTGTAAGCGGTGGGGAAATCCCGGCTTTGCGACAGGCTGGACCAGAGTCGTTGATCGGCGTCGGACCTGTCCCCGGAGATTTCGGCGAGCAGGGCGGCGAGGTATTCGTCGCGGGCATTGCGGAAGGCCTGCCAGCGTTGGGATTCGTCCGGAGACCAATGGGGAGGCTGGAAACGTTGGCATTCCCTGAGCCATTGCAGCAGGTCTTCCCGAAACTGAAGCCGGGCCCGGTCAACCCCATGGGCCGCCATCCAGGCCACCTTCGGATGATCATCGGTGTTGGGGCCCGGTCCGGGGCGGTGGGGAAGGAGTGATTGGGCAGGACCGACCCATCCGCCCCAGAGTTGCCAGCCATCGGTCAGGGC
>CAZDYB010000920.1:0-1743 GCA_964509045.1 uncultured Akkermansia sp. | reverse complement strand
GCTTTCCCAGAGCCTCAGCGTATCATCCTGATTGGATCGCTGCGGGCGTCAGTGGCGGAGCAAATCCACTTTGGTTGACCGAATGGTTGAGCGAGAAGCTGGATCTGCGTCCGGACATGCGTGTATTGGATCTCGGCTGTGGGCGCGCCCTGTCTTCGATCTTCCTTCACCGGGAATTTGGCGTGGAGGTTTGGGCGACGGATCTGTGGTTCAGCGCCAACGAGAATCTGCACCGGATACGCGACGCAGGGGCCGGGGCGGGAGTGTTTCCAATTCATGCAGATGCACGGTCCCTTCCTTTCGCCACCGGGTTCTTCGATGCGATCGTGAGTGTCGATTCGTTCCCATATTACGGCACCGAGGATCTATACCTTGGCTCGCTGATGCGTTTCCTGAAACCGGGCGGTCAGTTGGGAATTGCCGGCGCGGCGGTGGTGGAGGAGATGGACGGCGCCCTTCCAGATCACCTGCGTCACTGGTGGACGCCGGATATGCGGTGCATGCACTCGCCAGGATGGTGGCGGCGCCACTGGGAGAGTGCTGGAGTCGTGGACATCGAAGTGGCGGACATGCTCCCGGACGGTTGGCAGTTCTGGCGCAACTGGCACATGGCCGTTGCCCCCGAGAACCAAGCCGAGATTCAGGCGCTCGAAATGGATCGGGGCCGTCATCTGGGCTACATGCGGGTGATCGCGCGGCGCCGGGATGTTCAAGTTGAGGAACCCATCGTGTCCGTACCGATGCACTACACGAAGCGGAGCCTGTTGCGCACGGACAAGGAATCTTCCGCATCCAGATCCTGACCATGTCACCTTCTATCTGCTCGGATTCGATGGCGTGCGCATCATCGAGGTTGAGATCGCCGCAGTTGGGAAACCAGGTGACCGTTGTTCGGTTAGCGTGATTCTTGCCGCCATGCAGCTTACAGAGGACGAGCGGATCCTTTCCGAATTGGCTGCTGGACCCCTTGAAGACTTTCTTGGCCTGAATGGTGGGCAGTATTTGGATATATTCCACAACCTTGCTTTGGAGCATCACCGGTTGCGCGAGGCTCTGGATGGAGTCTGGCAGGGCTCAATGCCAAAGTGGGTCTGGCATCGAATTGAGATATTGAAGCAGAGCGCATTTTCATGACCACCTGGCCCAAGGCGCAGAATGGGCTGCGACCACACCCGCCATGATCAACATCCGCGAGGCCAAGCAATCCGATGCCACGCCAATCGCCAATCTGACTGGCGAGTTGGGCTACGAGGCCACCGCAGACATCATTTCCCAACGGCTGGCGCGCCTGTTGGCAAGGTCGGATCAGCGGGTGTATGTCGCGCTCTTCGAAGGCAAGGTCGCCGGGTGGATCCAGGCCCACGCATCAGAGATCCTCGAAACCGGCCTTCGCGTGGAGATCGTCGGGTTGGTGGTTTCCAGTGACTTTCGTCGGCGAGGCTTGGGACGTGAATTGGTTCGCCATATCGAGACCTGGTCCGGGTCGATTGGCGCCGGCACGGTCGTGGTTCGCAGCAACCTGACACGACAGGAAAGCCATGTCTTCTATCGGGCACTCGGATACGAGTGCGTCAAGACCCAGGCGGTGTTTCGCAAGCGCCTTCCGTGAAGTCCGAGCCGACCGGTACAGGAAACGGGCCCTCCACGCCCACCCCCCCAAGACTTACACTGCACGGTGTCGACCGCTCCACCTCCGACCAGAGTCCGATTCCCCGTTTCCCGTCGGAGACGTTCACTGGCCCA
>CAZDYB010000919.1:0-1745 GCA_964509045.1 uncultured Akkermansia sp. | reverse complement strand
CTGGTGGACGGCCAGACCGTTCCGGTGCCGCAGCGGCTGACCGAGAGAGTGCGCGAGGGTCAGGGCGTCGTGCTGGGCATTCGGCCCGACGACATCAGCCCGGTCGGCCACGGTCTTGGCACCGTGACCGAGGGGGCGGACCTGCCCCTGACCGTGACTCTGGCCGAGCCGCTGGGGATGGAGAGCCTGATCTACACGCAGATCGCGGGGCAGGAGGTGCTGGCCAAGCTTTATGGCCCGCATCTGGTAGCGCCGGGTGCGGTCATGCCCTTCCGCCTTGCGCTCGAACGGGCGCATATCTTCGACGAAGAAACAGGCGTTTCGCTGGAGGTGCGCTGATGGCCCGGATTGCCCGTGTCGAACTGCGGATGGTGGACCTGATCCCGCAGGTGAAGCGCACCGATGCCATCCAGTCCTTTGTCAGCCAGGAAACCCCGCTGGTGACGATCACCGACAGCGACGGGGCGCAGGGGACGGGCTATTCCTACACGATCGGCACTGGCGGACCGGCGGTCATGTCGCTGTTGCGCGAGACGCTGGCGCCAAGGCTGATCGGCCGCGAGGCGGAGGAGGTCGAGGGGATCTGGCGCGACCTTCTGTTTTCGACCCATGCCACAAGCGTGGGCGCGCTGACCTCCATCGCGCTCGCCGCCATCGACACCGCGCTCTGGGACATTGCCTCCAGACGGTTCGGTATTCCTCTGTGGAAACTTCTTGGTGGTCACAAAGATGCCGTGCCCCTCTATGACACGGAAGGGGGGTGGCTTCACCTGTCGACAGAAGAACTCGTCCAGGGCGCTAAAGCCTCTGGCGATAAGGGTCTGACGGGAGTCAAGGTCAAAGTCGGGAAACCGCATCTCGCTGAGGACGTGGAGCGACTCCAGGCAGTCCGAGACGCTGTGGGGCCGAACATGAACCTGATGGTTGACGCCAACCAGTTCATGACCCTGGCCGAGGCAAAACGCCGTGCCCGTGCCTTTGAGACCTGCGACCTGTTTTGGCTGGAAGAGCCAATGCCTGCAGATAACGTTCAGGACCACCGGCGCCTGGTTGAGTCCACGAGCATCCCGATTGCAGTCGGTGAGTCCATGTATTCCATGGCACAGTTTGAACAGTATGTGGCGGCAGGCGCAGCGACAATCGTGCAGGTCGATGTGTCCCGTATTGGGGGCATCACCCCGTGGATTAAGGTGGCGAATCTCGCGGAAACCGCAAACATCAAAGTGTGCCCGCACTTCCTCATGGAGCTCCACGTGTCGCTGGTAGCAGCCGTCCCCAACGGTCTCTACGTGGAACACATTCCGCAGTTGACCCAGGTGGTCAAATCAACAATGAAGATTGTTGATGGTCATGCCCTTGCTCCCGAAACACTGGGACTGGGAATCGACTGGGATGTGGAAGCACTGGAGCGCCTGACCGTCGGATAACGACGCGGTTGCGGGGCAAGCACGTCGCCGCTCGCACCGTTCCCACGCCATCGGAGCTTCGAGGGGTGGGGGCGTGTGGAGGGTGAGGCCTACGCCCAGCTTTGATTCGGAACCAGGGGAAACCACTGGGGCCTCGCGGGATCGCGGTCGTAGGGATATGCCCCCTGCTGCACAAAATCCTGCGCGTGCTCGGCCAATTTATCTTCATCGACCGTAATGCCAAGCCCTGGGCCATCTGGAATCGCGACCGAGCCGTCTTGGTAGCGAAACGGTTCGGCAATGACGTCAGACGTCAGGTGGTGATAGTGCGCGTCGGCC
>CAZDYB010000918.1:1112-1746 GCA_964509045.1 uncultured Akkermansia sp. | reverse complement strand
CCCATCAAGAACGTGGGTATTGTGGTGGTCAGCTCGGATCGCGGGTTGTGCGGTTCTTACAACTCCACCATCATTCGCCAGGCCCTGCGTCTGGAGAAAGAGTTGGTGGCCCGAGGCCTCACCCCCAAGTTCTACCTGGTGGGCAACAAGGTGATCCAGGCGTTCAAACGGTACAGCCAAGCCCAGGTGCTGGGGCGAATCGCCAATATGACGGCAACCCCCAGCATCCAGGATGCCAATACCGTAGCCGAGACTCTGGTAGAAGCCTTCCTGTCCGGAGAGATCGATAGTATTGAGGTGCTCTCCACCCACTTTGTGTCGATGATCTCCTACAAGTCCAAAATGACGGCTTTGATGCCGTTGAAAGGACTGGATGAGTCCGAGGAAGGCGAAAACGTCCAGGCCAAGGAGGAGGGTGGTCTGCAGCCCGAAATGCTGCTGGAGCCGGACCCGGTCCAGACCCTGAACCAGATGGTGCCGATGTACCTCAGCAACCAGATTTATATTCTGCTGCTGGAGGCCTCGGCCTCGGAGCTGGCCGCCCGAATGACCGCAATGTCCAACGCCACCAAAAACGCTGCGGAGCTCATCGGCAAGCTGACCATCCAGTATAACAAAGCCCGACAGGCCTCCA
>CAZDYB010000918.1:0-1102 GCA_964509045.1 uncultured Akkermansia sp. | reverse complement strand
AAATCCTGGAAGTGGTGAGCGGCGCCCAGGCGATTCAATAAGCCGACTGACAATCCTGTCAATCAAGACACGACTGAGCGAACCCACTTTTCTGGTGGGTTCGTTTTGTCTTGTATGAGGCAATGAGCTCGTTGCCGCTTTTCACGTCAAACCGCCCGTCGAGAGAGACTCAACGGGCGGTTTGAGAAAGTTCACCAGGAGAAACCCTATTCCTGGGGTGCCGCCGGTTGACGACGGGTGCCTCCGCCCCGTTTAGGGGTATCATCCCCGTCATCGGCAGGTTCGTCATCTGCCTCTGATGCCGAGCTGGCGGCAGGCCGAGTGGTTTTATTGGTGCGCTTGGGCGGACGACCGCGACGGCGTTTGGGCTTTTCATCCGCAGCTTCTTCCGCCGGGGGCGCTTCCTCATCGTCCTCTTCCAGCACGTCCACTGGCTCAACGTCTTCGTCCAATTCGATCCGCTTGGCAGGGGCACGACGACGGGCTCGGGTAGGCTCCGCCACCTCTTCCTCGTCCTCCTCTTCCAGGGGCTCGATGTCCGCTTCCACGTCATAGGCCAGCGCAGCCGGAGTGATGCGTTCTGACGGTTCATCCGTCAGCTCCAGGGCACCTTGAACGCCTTCAGGCAGACCCTCTTCCAGCTCATCGGCATCAGGCACATAGGGCATGGCCACGGCGGTGGAGGTGGCGATGGAGGCAGCCGGCACACCCGGTTCCCCTTCGGGGCCATAGCCCCGTCGATGACCCGGATACTGTTGTTGATGACGGGGGTGCTGCTGATCCGGACGGCCGCCTCGGTGTTGCGGGGGGCCCATCCGGGGCGGCGGGGCCTCGCCCATATCGTCGTCGCCTTCGTCCTCGTCGCCCCCCATGCCAATTGGCATCGACGTGGAGCCCTCGATGGTATCCACCAGGGTGAGGATGTCGTTGCTCTTGGGGTTGATCCGCACCAGGACACTGTTGATGCCTGGCGGGGTATGGGCCAGTTTCACCGTGTTGGCAAACCGCACGCCCAGTTTCTGAGCCACGCGATCCTTGAGGATCTCGGCCAGGTTTTTGTCTTCGGGCAAGGTCTGTTGCTTCTGTGCCTGTGACGCGTGCT
>CAZDYB010000917.1:0-1747 GCA_964509045.1 uncultured Akkermansia sp. | reverse complement strand
CCTTCCCGCTCCCGCCTTCCTTCTCTCTTCCTTTCGCCTGATCGGCTCAGCCCGTCCAATCACTGCGCTTGCCCTTCCTCCGGATCCGTCCACCCGCGGGCACCTTTACCGATCCACACCCCGTCCCATGGTCAAAGCTGATTTCACACTCCATATGCGCATCAGATCGCCCATCCGGTAGCCCGTCGCCTGATCCTCAGGATACAGCTTCCGGATCGTGGCAAGGGTCGCCGGGACGATGTCCTTGCCGGGTGTGCGGGCAGGCAATGCGGTGGGCAGGAAATGGGATCACACCCAAGCCGTATCCCTGCAGTAGCGGTCTTGCGCGAAGACGCAGGTGTGTGCGACGCCGGAGGCGTTCAAGCGGATAGCCCCGGGTCGTGCGCAGCACGCACCCGGGGAAGATGGCGTCGATTTGGAACACGCACCCCTGCCGGGGCAGGTGCCTCCTCGAGCACTGAGGACCCGGGGTTGCTTCGCACCCCGTATTGGCTACCTGCTGCAAGGCCTCCGGCGTACCGGAGGGTTCCGGGAACTGGTATCTGGAGACTGGGAACTCCCCTTCCACAGCCTGCTGACGTCGTCTTCCTTCAAACTTGAAACTTCAAACTTGAAACTCCTCCCCCCTACTTCCCCTTGAGCAGCAGCTGTTCGAGGCGTTCGAGGCGGGCCTTGAGGGCGGCGTTTTCCTGGCGGAGTCCGGCCACCTCGGTTTCGACCCGGTCCTTGAGTTCCTGAACGGCGGCGGCGGTGTAGATGGTGAGGGGATAGGTGTCGACCTGGAGGATCTCCGAGCCGTCGGGCAGCTTCTCGCCGCTGGACTGCACGTGGTCGGGGAAGACCTCGGCGAATTCCTGGGCGATGACATTCAGATACGGCCGGTCGGTCACCGAGGGGTGGGCGGCGCGGTAGTCGTGGGTGTAGCGGAAGCTCACCAGCCGGACGCGGTCCAGGGTGTCGAGGGCGCTTTCCACCGTCCGGATGTCCTGCTTGATGCGCCGGTCGGAATTGGCCAGCCAACTGCCGGCCGTGTTCTTGGACGCGTTGCCTTCCACTTCCAGTTTGTTGGCAGTGGGCGTGCGGCCGATGCCCACGTTGCCGTTCGAGCCATTGATGCGCATCCGCTCGTTGAAAAAGCCTCCCGGGTCGGCTGAAAACACAAGACTGCCGCGGGCTCCCAGTTGCATCGTGCCAGGACCGCCTAAATCGGACTGGCTGTTCACATACCCTACATAGCCTCGATACTGGTTGTCCTCGTCGAAGTAGATGCCCGCGAAGCCGCCTGGATGCCGATTGTCAAACCGGGCCACGCCGGCATTGGGGGCGTCGGTCTTCACGTGCAGGGCCGTTGCGGGCGTTTCGGTGCCGATGCCGACGTTGCCGCTGGTGGTGACCACCAGACGGGGTGCGGACGAAGGAGAGTTCTGAAAAAGTGTCCACTCACCACCACCACTCCCGTTGACGCCGGTGAACCATTCCGCAGCGCTGTTTTTGGCGATGTAGCCGGCAAAGGTGCCGTCCGTGCTTTGGACGCGTGCGCGAATGCTCCGCCCGACGAGGTGGAGTTGGTCAGCCGGGTTGTCCGTGCCGATGCCCACGGTGCCGGTCATCGTCTGGTTGCCGGTGAAGGTGTTGGCGGCACCGAGCTTGGCGACTCCGGTCAAGGCGCTGCCGTCGCCGGTGAAGCTGGTAGCCGTGACGGTGCCGTTCACGTCCAGCGCGGTGGCGGGGTTGTTCTTGCCGATGC
>CAZDYB010000916.1:0-1752 GCA_964509045.1 uncultured Akkermansia sp. | reverse complement strand
CCCGAATCCGACAGGCTATACCAACGCCGCCCAGCCCACGCACACGCCACCGGATGACCCGCCGTCAATCCTTCCCCAGCACCGAACGGGTCAATCACCAGCGTCTGCGGATTCAACACCGCCATCCCTCCGTCCAACGCCAGCCACACCCCGTCACTCCCCACCGCGATGTCCCGGATCAGATGGCTCTCCAACGGTCCCCGCACCGGATCCAGCCGACCGTCCCAGGTGGACATCGACCACAACTGCGCCCCCGGCGCATTCGTCGCTCCCCTCCGCCGGGCCGCAATCCACAGCCTTCCCCCGGCCATCCCCAGGTCGTCCACCCGCTCCACCGGCCAGGTCACCGG
This sequence comes from uncultured Akkermansia sp., assembly GCA_964509045.1. GTDB lineage: Bacteria > Verrucomicrobiota > Verrucomicrobiia > Limisphaerales > UBA9464 > UBA6176. The sequence goes on along the minus strand of CAZDYB010000916.1, from coordinate 1,402 downwards.
AAAGGTCAATGGAACCAGTGGCGCCGGCGTCGGCGCCCCAAGCCAGTCGAAACTCCGCAACGGGAACAGGTCCGGGACCTCGTTCGTCGAACCCGCCCCACATGCGCCCCCCGCAGGAAGCAGCATCCCCATCAATCCCCAGATGACCGAGCGTCTCACCACCGCGAATCCTATCGGGTTCATCTGCCGGTCACCAGCGCCCTCCCCGTAGCCACCGTGTCCCGTCGCTGACGCAGGCTCCGGAAAAACTCGTACCCCTCCCGGCAACGCCGCACGAAAACGTCCTTGTCCTCCAGCATCGTCCGGATGATCCGCAGGATCGGCTTGGGCCGGAGATAATAACTCCGATAGAACCGGTCCACTTCCTCGAAGATCCGTTCCTTCGACATCCCCGGATATTCCAGCGCCGATTGCTGGTAGCCATCGCCATCCACGATGTCGGTCTTGTCCTTTCGCGCAAACCACCCGTTCAACCGCGCCATCTCGTAGAGTTCCGTCCCCGGATACGGCGCCGCCAACGAGACCTGCAACGAAAAGACATCCAACTCCTGCGCAAACCGGATCGTCTGTTCGATCGTCTCCGGCGTCTCCACCGGCAACCCCAGGATGAACGTGCCATGCACCACCACTCCCGCCCGATGACACGCCTGCGTGAACCGCCGCATCTCTTCCGTCGTCACCCCCTTCTTGATCCGCTTCAATGTGTCGTCACTGCCGGATTCATACCCCACCAGGAACAGCCGCAATCCGCAGTCCCGGAAGTACCGGATGGTGTCGTAATCCAGGTTGGCCCGGCTGTTGCAGCTCCAGGTCAATCCCAAAGGCGCCAGACGCCGCGCAATCTCCCGCGCCCGCGGCAGGTTCGCCGTGAAGGTGTCGTCATCCAGGAAGAACTCCTTCACCTGCGGAAAGAGCTTCTTCATGTACGCCATCTCCGCTGCCACATTGTCCGGTGACCGCACCCGGTACCGATGCCCGCCGATCGTCTGCGGCCACAGGCAGAACGTGCATTGCGCCGGACATCCCCGGCCCGTGTACAGGCTCACATAGGGATGCAGCAGGTACCCGATGAAATACCGTTCGATCTCCAGGTCCCGATGATACACGTCCGCCACCCACGGCAGGGTGTCCATGTCCTGGATGAGCTCCCGTTCCGGATTGTGGATGATGCGGCCTTCCTTCCTGAAGCTGAGTCCGCTGATGGTTTCCAGCGGGCGCCCTTCACACACTTCCTTGCAGGTGAAATCAAACTCCCTCCGCCCCACCCAGTCGATCGCCGCCGACGCCTTCAACGTCTCCGTCGGCAACACCGCCGTGTGTGCCCCCACAAAACCAATCCGCGTCGAGGGCCGCTGTTCCTTGATGGCATCCGCCACCCGACAGTCGTTCTTCAACGAAGGCG
>CAZDYB010000915.1:0-1756 GCA_964509045.1 uncultured Akkermansia sp. | reverse complement strand
CCACATCCGCAGCCGGTTCCAACCCCGCCTCTTCCAACTTCGCCAGGATGAACCGATCCACGTCGTTCCGGGGCCAATCCGCACGCTTCACCTCCGGCACCCCCGGTTCCCTCAACGGACGGAACGACCACCAACTCCGGGCCTGTTCCCAGTCAATCCTCCCCCGGGCCGCCATCTGCGCCACCGTGTCTTCGCTTCTCGGATCCGGCGCTCCCATCCGGATCCAACCCTCCAGGTCGGCAACCTCCAGATCCGTCAGCCTGCCCTCCGGAGGCATCGTCAGGTTCGGATCCACATGCCGCACCGCCCGGATCAACAGGCTCGCTTCCGGATCTCCCGGCGTCACCACCGGCCCGCTGTCGCCGCCACGCACCAACCCCGACCGCGAATCCAGGAGCAGTCCGCCCCCGACCTTCTTCGCCCCAACCCGATGACACTCGTAACAGTTGTCGGCCAGCACCGGCCGGATCCGCTTCTCGAAAAATTCCAACTGCTCCGCGGTCGGCATCGACGCAAACCCAGGCCGCTGCGGCTCCGGCACCGGCCCTTCCCCGGACCACACTTCAATCCCCGACAGATTGGCCGCCCCGTGACCGGGACCCCGGGCGGAAATGCGGATGCTTCCGGAATCGCTTTCCGCTGGCCATGGACCGAGGCGATGCCACTGCCCCGCCGTGCCACTATGGAACTTCTCCCGCACCACCCTTCCATTCACGAGGAGATCGAACTGCTCGCTGTGATTGTCTTCCCAGACGTAAAGGAACACCTGATATCGCCCCGGCGGCACCGCCTTCATTTCCACTTCGACCCGACTGCCCCAGCGACTGCTCCGGATCATGCTGGACCGGACCGGATCCGTTGCCGGCTTCAACGCCACCGCTTGATTTTCAAATGCATTGCCCGTCACCACCAGATTCGTCGTGTCCCCAGCCTCCCAGGCCTGTCCTGCCAGTCGCAATGCAGGGCCATTGAAGTTGATGCCCCTGTAAAACCGCGCCTCTTCCGCCGAAAGACCCACGGTCCAGAGCCATGCCACCAGGCATGACACACGGACCCACCACGCAATACCAAGGCGCTTCATGGAAGTTCTCCACAACGGAGTATTCCAATCGATTCCTCAATCCAAGCTTTCCGCCTCCGGCCCCCGGATGAATCGCAACTCCACCGCAACCTCGACCCTGACACGGCGTAGCAGTGCCCGTTGAAGGACCCCGTCCAATACGACGCCGCCTGGAAACTGACCCTCGAACAGTTCCTCCCAGCCTTCCTCTCCCTCGCCTTTCCTGACATCGCTGCCTCCATCGACTGGTCCGCTCCCTTCACCTTCCTCGATACCGAACTTCAGGAAATTGTCGCTGACTCCGAGTCGGGCCTCATGCGGGTCGACAAACTCATCGAACTCCGGCGGCTCGATGGCTCACCGGAATTGCTCCTGATCCATGCAGAAATCCAGGCGCAGCGGGACGACGATCTCCCCCAGCGGATGTTCCGCTATTTCTGCCGGATCATGGATCGATTCAAGCGCTTCCCGGTCAGCGTGGCGGTCCTCGCGGATCCGGTTCCGAACTGGAGACCGTCGCGGTTCAACTCTGACGAACTGGGTTGCGGCGTGGAGTTCCGCTTCCCGGTGTGCAAGCTCAGCGATCTCGATCTCGAACCCGGGCTGGCCAACGGGAATCCGGTGGCCCGGGTGGATGAGGCCCATCGTCTGGCACAGGCGACCGGTGGAAGGCCGGTGGAACGGCGACGTGGAAAG
>CAZDYB010000914.1:0-1758 GCA_964509045.1 uncultured Akkermansia sp. | reverse complement strand
ATTGCTCGCCGGGTTATCCATGACGGCGACGGGACCGTTGCCGCGCCGTGGGGATGAATGGGAAAGACAGAAGGAAGGGTTTTTCACGCGAAACCGCGAAGGACGCGAAGAAGGCGGAAAGGAGGAGTGTGGGGACGGAGCGCCAGCGGTTGCCGTGGTGCATACTTCTAAGCAAGGTATGCACATGAAGGAGCGCGTCACCGTCACCATGGACCGGGACCTGATCGTCCGGGCCAAACGTCTGGCCCACCATCAGGGCACCAGCCTGTCGAGCCTGGTGGAGCATTCGCTGCAGGCTTCGATGGCGCCGCGAACGAGGCCTGCCGGTTCCTTCGTCGAACGGTGGGCAGGTAAGTTTACGGTGCTGGAGGGCGGGAACGAGAAGCCTCGCCTCCAGGCGCTGAAGGCCAAACACCGGCTCGCGTGAAGATCCTGATCGATACCGACATCCTGCTGGATGTGGCGCTGCGCCGCGCGGAGTTCTTTGAGGATTCCGCGGCGGTCTTGTCCTGGGCAGAGACCAATCCTGGCCAGGCTGCCGTGGCGTGGCACAGCCTTTCCAAGCTGGCCTACCTCGTGAAGCCGGATGCCCGGACCTTCATCGCGGACCTTCTTGACTTCATCGAAGTCGCGCCGGTCAGCACCGCGGATATGCGCGCTGCGCTCGGGTTGCCGATGAAGGACATGGAGGATGCCATGCAGGTTGCCTCCGCGCTCTCGTTTGGTGCCCGTCATCTGGTCACGCGCAACCTGCCGGATTACCGCCGCTCGGCGGTTCCAACACGGGTACCCAAGGCGTTTTTGGCGTTGGTGGTCTGAGCGGCGCCCATTGAGGGGGGGACGTGCGCCCCAGGATGGCTCCCATGCGAGGGGCGATCTGTGCGGCGGTTACCATGGTCGTGATGCTGGCGGGGTGTCGGCCCCGGTGGTGCCTTCATCGGGCACGACACTCACGGCGGCATCTGCCCGCCGAACTGGAGTTCCGCCTGCCGGCTTCCGTGCCGTTCCATCCGCTCTCGGACGGCGACATTCATGCGAGGGAAGCCGGATTCCTGGATGGCATGCCAGTGGCCCGGGATCCGAAGACGGGCCGGTGTTGGCCGATCCACAGTTACGGCATGGTGGGTGCCGGACGCGACAACGCGTTGGACAGCGGTGGTGGAGCGGAGATGTACGTCGTGTTGGGTCAGGCACCCCGACATCTGGATCGCAATGTCACCCTGTTTGGTCGGGTGATCTCGGGGATGGACCGGTTGGCATCCCTGCCGCGCGGGAGCGGTGCGATGGGCTTCTTCGAAAAGGCGGAGGAACTGATTGGCATCCGATCCATCCGTCTTGCCGCGGATCTTCCCGAGGAAGACCGCCCGAAGATCGAGATCCTGCGCACGGATGCCGACACCTTCCAACGATGGGTCGAAGCCCGACGCAATCGTCGGGAGGAATGGTTCCATCAGGCTGCCGGACGGATCGACGTCAGGAACATCCCGATCCCCGTAAGGTGAACGGGGTTGCGATCGGGGGCTTCATCGGCGCAGTTCCGGTTCCAGAATCGGGTCATGCATGTCCCGGCTCACCTGCATCCTGATCGCTGAGTCGGCCTAACCGGACTTTCGCTACTGAGCACCCTCAAATGAAGAAAGCCCCGCAAAAGCGGGGTTTTTGGTGCGAAGGTCTGCACTACATCGCTCTCAACTCTTCTGGGTAGTTTGGGCTGTGATCCGGGGCCGGGGTTGCTCAGGCAACTGCATCCGCATCCCA
>CAZDYB010000913.1:0-1763 GCA_964509045.1 uncultured Akkermansia sp. | reverse complement strand
TTGGCCGTGGTGACGCGGACAGCCTTGGTGGCGGGGTCGACGAGATCGGCCAGGATCCAGACCCGGGTGCCGGCGGGAGCGGCGACGGTGATCCAGTCGCGGGGTTCGTCGTCGACTGCCTTGGGCAAGGTGGTGGACCCGATCTGTCGGAAGGAGTCACCGGTCCTGGCGGTGAAGAGGATTTCGCTGGTGATGGTGGGTTTGGCGCGGAGGTTGGCGTTGGCGTTGGCGACGACCCGGCCGGGAGGTTTGGGGCTCAGGGCGAGGCCGCGGCCGGAGAGGACAAGGCTGGCGAGAAAGGTGAACAGGGCGAGGGCGCGCAGACGGGAGATCATGGTGGGAATCCGGTCGTACAGGCGACCGGGCTGTGGGGAGGCTCTGCGGTCAGGTGGAGGCGGGCAAGAGTGATTTGATTTCGGTGGGGGTGAGGATGCGCCAGCGGCCGACGGGCATCTCGCCGATGCGGATGGGGCCGATCTGGGTACGGCGGAGGGAATTCACCTCATGACCGAGGGCGGCGAAGAGGCGTCGCACCTCGCGATTGCGTCCCTGGGCGAGTTCGAGTTCGACGGTACTGTGGGAATTGTTGGCGGCGATGAGGTGGGCTTTCTCGGCCTTGAGCATCTCACCGTCATCGAGGACGCCTTCGGTGAAGCGGCGGAGTTGTACCTCGGCGATGCGACCTTCGACGACGGCGAGGTATTTCTTGCGGACGCCATAGCGCGGATGGGTCAGGCGCAGGGCGAAATCGCCATCATTGGTGAGGAAGAGGAGACCTTCGCTTTCGCGGTCGAGCCGGCCGACGGGGAAGAGGTTGGACCATTCCCGTGGCAACAGGTCGAAGACGGTGCGGCGTTCCTCTGGATCGCTGCGGGTGCAGAGGAAGTCGCGGGGCTTGTGGAGTGCGACGTAGAGTTTCTTGCGGGCCCGGACGACCTTGCCATCGACGGTGACCTCGACGGCTTCGGGTTCGATCTTGGCGCCGAGGACCTGGATGACCTTGCCATCGACGGCGACGTGGCCCTGGGAGATGAGACGTTCTGCGGCGCGACGGGAAGCGACACCGGCTTCCGACAGGAATTTCTGGAGACGGACGAGGGCCATGGCGCGGGAGGGGAGTGGAAGACAGAAAAGCCGATTGCGGCGTGGAGCCGGCAATCGGCGGGGGGAAAGCCGGAAGGGAAACTTACTCGGGGGGTTTGGTCTTGCGCAGACCGGTGACGGGATTGCCATCAGTCCACTGACCGCGGGCCTTGAGGATTGCGACGCGTTCAAAGCGCTTCAGGACATTGCGCTTGGCGCCGGTGGTGCCCGCTGCGGCGCGGAGGCTGTTGTGCTGCGACATAATTACCTTGTGATCTCGTTACCCGGCCCGGGGGGCCGAAGAATTGAACCGGTTGTCTATCAGCAAGCGTTGGGTCGGCAAAGCGGAAATTTGGGGAGAGATGAACCCGCGGACGGGGTCACGAAAGGATCCAATGGCAAGGGACCGGGGCCGGCACCTGTCCCTCGCGGCAGAAAGGCTGATGGAGAATGCGGACCACGAAACACACGAAAGGACACGAAAACGGAGGGAGGTGAGGAGCAGGCAAACCGGGAAGGGACGGGGCTCTCCGATTTCGCGGTCGACCTGGGTACCCTTCATCTGTTGTTTCGGCAGGGAATCCACCGTGGTCGCGTGCACACCCGATGCACAGCCCGGACTCAATCGCGGTCGAAGGAAGCGCGGCGGTTGTCGGGATGGGCGACGCGTGGATGATCGC